>NZ_BOVK01000077.1 GCF_018403685.1 Xylanibacillus composti | reverse complement strand
ACGAATTATCGTTCACTATCGACCTCACCGCGGACTTGCGGGTGGCGTTTGTACGAATTATCGTACAACTCCGGTCTGCGAGCGGGCTAGCGGCGAGGCGTCATCGCAATAAACCAGGCGGCGCTCCCTGTTGGGGAACGCGCTGACTGGTTATGGAGCTGATTGGTTACCGCCGGAAGGAATACGCGAGGTCGCTGTACTTCTCCTCGGCAAGCTGCGCGGCCAGCTTCCGCTCATCCGCTGTCAATTCGCCCGGCACTAGCTCCACCTTCATCGCCTCCGCGAATCCTTCATGAAATGCGGCTTCCACTGCCGGCAGTGTGACCGCTTCCCGGTTGGCCGCACGCAGCAGCTCATTGATGGCTACGGCCTTTTCCGGAAACGAACGCTTCATGCGTTCCTTGATCCGCTCGCTTGGAAACTTGAGCACATCAAACAGGGCGTCGACATCCAGATCGAGCAGGATCGAGCCATGCTGCAGCACAACGCCTTTCTGCCGTGTCTGCGCGCTTCCCGCCACCTTTCTGCCTTCCACGACAAGCTCGTACCAGGAAGGAGAATCAAAGCACACGGCAGAGCCGGCAGCTGCGGCATACTTCGCCTTTTCCGCCTCGCTCGCAAGATTGACCATCTCGGCCTGCAAGCCCAGCCGGCGAAAGCCCAGCAGCAAGCCCTCGCTAAGCACCCGGTATGCTTCCGTTACGCCCCTCGGCATGTCTGGATAGTCCTCCGATACAATCAAGCTGTAGGTCAGCTCCTGGTCGTGCAGCACAGCTCTGCCGCCGGTCGGACGGCGAACAAAACCGATCCCCCGTCTATTCAACTCGGCGAAATCTACTTCCTCTTCAGCCTTCTGGAAATAGCCAATCGACAAGGATGCCGGTTCCCATGCGTAGAAGCGCAGAGTCGGCGGCACCTTCCCCTCACTATGCGCGGTCAGGATAGCCTCATCGACTGCCATATTCATAGCCGGGTCCATCGCCCCGCTTTGCACGTAACGCCATTGCATTCGTTGTGTTTCACCCATGCCTTCGTTCCCCCTGTCCCTCTGATTGCGGTTATGAAATAAACAAGTCTGGTTCATACTAATAGAACATCTCTGGAACGTTGCTCAAGTATAGAAAGGAGCCTGCTTATGCCTAGAAGGAAGCCTCAGCCCCCTGCAACGCAGGCACAACCTCCAATCGTGGATATCCAGCAGCAGCAACTGCAGCCCGCTCCGGAACAACGACCGGCGTCTAAGGCTTTGCCGGCGGACGCAAGCGTTGCAGTCGTCGCGAAGCCGCTGCTGGGCAGCCGCCTGCGCCTGGAGCTGGACCGCTCTTGGACCGATGCGCTTGCGGCACGGATCGAACAGAACGGGCCGTGGGACAGCTGGCCGCTGTATCAGCTGGCCGTGCAGGCCGAACGGTCTGCGCTGGTGGAGCACTTCGATGCACTCCAGTGTCTGCGTCATCTCTCGCAGCTGGAGCCGCTCCCGCATCAGCTCGATACAGCGAAAAAAGTACTCAACGACATGCGCGGCCGGGCCATTCTCGCAGATGAAGTCGGGCTTGGCAAAACCATCGAAGCCGGACTCATATTAAAAGAATATATCATTCGGGGGCTCGTTCGCAAAGTACTCATTCTGGTTCCCGCCTCGCTGGTGCTCCAGTGGGTCCGCGAGCTGAATCAGAAATTTGGCATTCCGGCTGTCGCCCAGAAAAAGGCCTATATGTGGACCCAATGCGATATCGTCGTCGCATCAATGGATACAGCCAAGCGCGATCCCCACCGCGAGATCGTCCTGCAGCAGGAATACGACATGCTGATTATAGACGAGGCACACAAGCTGAAGAACAAAAAGACGACCAACTACCAGTTTGTCAGCGACCTCCGCAAAAAGTATTGCCTGCTGCTTACAGCGACCCCGGTGCAAAATGACTTGAAAGAGCTGTTCAACCTGATCTCGCTGCTCAAGCCTGGACAGCTGGGCGGGCAAAGCCACTTCCAGTCCGAATTCGTCATGGCCAAGCGCATGCCCAAAAACAAGGAGAAGCTGCAGGAAGAGCTTTCGAAGGTAATGATTCGCAACCGCCGGGGGGATGCCGATGTCAACTTCACCAAGCGCCATGTCAAAAACGTGCTGCTCGATCTGTCCAAGGAAGAATACGAGCTGTACCAAGGCGTCACCGAATTTGTAAAAGGGCGCTATCGGGAAGCCGGCGGCGATCTGAGCAGCGTGCTGTCGCTCGTAACGCTGCAGCGGGAGGTTTGCTCCAGCCGCGACGCCGTCTTCATCACACTGGTTAATCTGTTCAAGAAGACACCGGAGGATTCGCCCCTGCGTGCGAAAATTTGGGAGCTCGTGGACAAGATCAAGCAAATTCAAGCGAACACCAAAGCCGAAAAGGCCATGGAGATTATACGCGAATCGGACGAGAAGGTCATCGTCTTCACGGAATATCGAGCTACTCAGGAATATTTGCTGCAATACTTGAAAAAGGAAAATATGATCGCCGTTCCTTACCGCGGGGGCATGAATCGCGGCAAGAAGGATTGGATGATGGATTTGTTCCGCGGGCGGGCGCAAGTTATGGTGGCGACGGAGGCTGGCGGCGAAGGCATCAATTTGCAATTTTGCAGGCGCATCATCAATTTCGACCTGCCTTGGAATCCGATGCGTGTCGAACAGCGGATCGGCCGCATTCACAGGCTGGGACAGAAAGACGATGTGCAAATCTACAACTTGTCCACTCGCGGCACCATCGAAGAGCATATCCTGAACCTGCTGCATGAGAAAATCAACATGTTCGAGCTAGTCATCGGACAGCTCGATCTCATCCTGGAGCGTCTGGAGCAGGGCGGTTCCCTGGAGAGCCGCCTGTACCGCATCATGCTCGAAGCTGAGAATGACCAGCAGGTGAAGCAAAATTTGGACGAACTCGGCAACTACTGGCGGCAAGCCGAGCAGGAGGTGGCCGGCCAGGCCAATGCGAAGCGCAGTCCCAATCAGGATGAGAAAGAACAGCGGCAAGCGGAAATCGGCGGCATGCTCCAGCGTCTGGGCACCGCCATTCCGACAGAGACGGAGGTGCATCCCAGATGAATCAGGAGCAAATACGCCAATTCGTCAGGCAGTATTTGCAGGCAACTGACTGCGAGGTGCTGGAGATGCATCCGGCCTACCTGACAGTCAAGCTTTCGCCGGAAGCCGACAAGGAGCTGACGAACCGCCCGTATTATTGGAGCTTCGTCGAACGGACAGGCGCGGATGCCGAGACGATGACGTTCACCTACATTTTCGACCCTGCAGCATATGAAGCGGTTGAGGCTCAGCGAAAGCAGCCCCATCAGCAAGCAAGCCTTGGATCGCAGCGCGGCCAAGCGGCAAGAGTCGGCGGTGGAGCAGCTCAGGCCAGCCCCGTTCCCGGACAGCTTCACAACCCGCCGGCCCAAACGGGCGATACGATACTTGGACGCTATTTCGGCGTGTCTGTTCCAGGCGTTGGCGCCAGAACATTGAAGGAAACGCTGACTTACGGGAGCGCCAAGCTGGAGCAAATGTTCCAAGCTGTAAGGAATCGCGGCCGATTCGTCAACTTGTACGAGGACATGCCGCAGAACGCCGTCGGACCAGTCGGCTCGGCCGCTTATACGTCCTGGCTTGGCGTGAACGCCCTGGTCGAGCTGGCTTGCGACCGCAAACGCAGCGAGCTGCATTCACTGGGCATCCATTTGTCAACGGGCGAAATTGTCGAGCGGTTCTTCGATCGGGTGAATCTGCTCCCGCTAACCCCGAAGCTGCCTGCCCGCACCCATACGCGGGAAATGATATCGCTGCCTCGCGCAGCAGCGGAAATCGAGCGTTATCTGGAGCAAAAAATCTCCCGCTACGACCATACGTGGGCTGACGAAGCTTGGTCGCGGCTGGAGGAGGAGCTTGCGCGAGTCGAGAGCTACTACGTCGATTTATTGAAGGAAGAGGACCCCGAAGTGCGCGCCAAGACGGAGGAGCAGCTGGAACGCCGCAAGGAGGAGCTGCGCTGGCAGTATGAGCCGAAGGTGCGGATTTCCGTCACAAATTGCGGATTGTTTCACCTGCTGTCTGACGCGAAAGTCACTCTTTGACGAGCATCGCTAACGTCCGGCAAAAATAGAACCTGCCTGTCGGGCGCTTCGCTGACAGATTGCAACAGCCTTTTCAAGGCTTGTCCCCTACAATGAGGAGACCGAACCGATTTCACAAAAGGCGGGATGAATCATGAATAGAAGCAGAGCTATAATCGCAGCCGCTTGTATGACAGCTTTATTGTGGACAAGCGGCGTGTTCAACGCTACCGCTCAAGCGCCGGCTGACGAATTATCAATGCCTGCCGGTGTGTCCGAACAGCAAATGCCGGAGTCTGCCGAGCCGGCGCAGGAACCGTTAGGCCCTTATGCGGGCAGCTTGCCGCAAGCGCTTGATGCTTGGCTAAAGGCCTTGTCCACCGAGCCGCGGTTTCAAGAGTGGGCTCATGCGGCACGGTCTATCAGTCCAATCGGCCCCGGCACGCATGGCTGGGTGGTGATGTTGTCCCGCGAGCAGCAAGAAATCGGCTACCTGGTCGTGCACGCGGACGAGACTGGGCAGCTGGTTCTGAGCGAGTACGGAGTTGGTCCGCATGCTTTGTTTAGCATGAACGTGCTCAAGCAGCAGCTGTTATGGAATGGCCTGGCGGAGCGTGCAGGAATAATGCCGGGTCAGCTCTCCACCAACCAGGTCCGCCTGCACTATTGGTCCCCTGCCGAAGCGCTGTTCGTCATTGAGACCGTTGAAGGATCGTATACCGTCAACGCCAAGAACGGAGAATGGTATGAGCTCGAGCCAGCCTTGCAACTGGTGGAAAAACGAGGGGATATAAGTCAAAAAGTTCCGGCAGTCCGGCATGTCCATGAAGGCCATGCGATAATGCCAGCCAGTATCCGGAGCCATCATTTGCCTGAATTCGATGCTTTCGAACGCACATTATGGCTCGACGGCCAAGAACTGGCTCCCGAAAGCTTCAGCGAGCTGGCGGCCATACTGGACAGGGGAAATCGTGTCATTGCCGCGACGAAGGCTTTCGACGAAGTATGGGTAACGTGGCCGATAGTGGGGTATCATCTGTGGGACGGGGAAATTCCTTATCTGATTGTGCTCGACGAAGGAGAACGCTACGTGCCCTTTGATCCAATGACGTTCGCTTATTATGCGGATGTCGACAGGAGCAACAACTGACGGATTGCCTAGGGCACACTTATCTTCTTGCAGGCAATACTCTGCTCTCTTTTCACTTATTTTATACGTACGGCTGTCTGGCTGCGGATTCACTTAGGACGTATGCTCATTCTCGCTCGACGGATGCTCTGTGCTGGACGTCTTTCTCCGCGATGACTTCCAGACGCCGATGCTGATCGGCATCATGCCAAACCAACGGCTCTGCCAAGGCTCTCGCGTCGCTTTGCGCTCTACCTTGCGCTGGAGCCGTTCGTCTTTGGGCGTGCCCAGATAACGAACGATCCGCTCAGTCGCATACTTGATTACGTCACGTGCCATCGTTGACCCTCCCTTTTTCAAACTTGATCCATCTTAAGAACTTCTAATGGCTTCAGCTGCTTAACCCCATTTTTCTATACAAGCACTTCAAAAGCCCCTCTTGAAAATTCCCAACGCCCGCCATTCCCGCCATCTTGAAGGTTCCCGAATCCCCTCTACATTGAAAGATTGCCATCTCTCTTTCCCCTTATACCTGTTGCCGCGCATGTTGGAGACGCATTCCGGGAAATTCCTCCTGGACGCATTCCAACCGATGAAGCGATATCCCGCCGCTTGGAATCGACGCTCGTACTTGCGGCGCTCTGTTCGTCGTTCGTTCCGCAGCGCGCATCGCGGGAATGGCAACGATCTGATAGAAATGAAGGTACATAATGGTCTTATCGCAAGTGTAAATCGAAAATGAAATCCTTAACGGAAAAATGTGGTCCTATCCAGTAGGCAAAACCATATTGATAACCTGCCACGCATGAATAAGACCTAAGCGTTCCGCTATTTTCGCAATGAACTTGAATTTTTGTCTAATAAGCACATCAATTCCCGCTATATCTTTCCCATCCGACCTGCTGCTATCCTGACTGCACTTCGAGTTACGAACAAGGCAGATGCTTAGTGCCTGCATGCCTGCAAGTGTTCAAGGTTCATCCGCATGGCCGCTGCCCCGCTTCACACGAACGGGCCGGCCCGGGGATATCGGACAACGAGACAAGCCTGATCTGCAATGTCCGGCTTGCGACATGACAAAAAAACCTCCTTTGGTGTAAGATAAGACTATTGCTCTTATCCGCCAAAGGAGGCTGCTTCCTCTTGAAAACTGCTATTGTGATGACGATCTTGTTCGGACTTGGCTTTATTGCCGTCTGTGTCTGGTATATCAACAAAGCTTATTCCAAGCGCTGGGATCAGGATGACGACGAGTCTCTCGGCTGATCTGCCGGCTGTATCCGATAGCTGCGCGACAGCTGCAGCACCTTGCGGTTTTGCTTGCGAATCAGCACTTCCTGCTCATTCCAAGCCACCACGATGCCAAGCACATCGTTTTTCGGCTCCGCGTCGCGAATGACCCTGACCTTGACGCCTTCCAGACGATAGAGGTTCAACTGCTCATCTGTAATCAACGTATCCTTCACCTGACTTTGCGTGCGGCGTAGTTAGCTGACGTGTTCCTTCGAATCGTTCCAGCAGTCCAGCACCTTGCTCGACATTACGCGTTTTTCGATATATTCAATTTGATGCTCTGTAAAGATTGACTTCCAATCAAACCCGAGCTCCTCACACAATTTCACGATCGTCAATAATTCTGACCACGCTACATAACGCTTATACCAGAAAAATTGAGGATGTTCAATCATATAGGGATACAAATCATCAAATTCTGTATGCTTGCAGTCGAGAGCACGTTCAAAATGCACTTTGGCTTCCATTAGCTTCGCCGTCATGAACTCCGACATATTTACGTTCCCCATAGGTGATGCCTCCTCTCTATTTCTTTATAAACATTATAAAGCAATTCCCATGAGGTGAGAAGCACCTGATTTTCCCGTTTCGGCACGATGCGGCGAAATTTGCGCATCCGCCTGCTCTCTCCCGCCTGGAATCAAATTATTCCAATTCGATTTTGCCGTCGGCCAGCGATTTGATCTTTACGAGAGACTCCACACGCACGCCCTGCTCACGCAATGTACGCGCGCCAGCCTGGAACGACTTCTCGACCACAACACCCATGCCTGCAAGCGTTGCGCCAGACTTCTCAATAATCCGCAGCACTCCGCGTGCCGCATCGCCGTTGGCTATGATATCGTCAATGACCGCCACTCTGTCATCCGGCCCGAGAAACTGCCGGGATATCATAATATCGGTTACGATTCCTTTCGTAAAGGACGGTACGCGTTCGCAATATACATCTTCATCCGTCGTCAACGTTTTTTTCCGACGGGCGAACAGCAGCGGCACGCCGAGCTCGCATGCGGTAGCGAACGCTACGGATATGCCCGATGATTCGATCGTGACGATCTTTGTGAGCTGCTCGTCCTTGAAGAGGGCTGCGAATGCTCTCCCCGCTTCCAGGATGACAGCCGGATCGACTTGATGATTCAAGAGCGAATCCAGTTTCAACACTTGCTCTGAGCATACGATCCCTTCCTGCAATATGCGCCGCTTCAACGATTCCATACTCCCGACCTCCGCCGTGTCATTTTCCTTCTAAACGTATCACACTTTTTTTAAAAGTTGCAACTTTTTTGCCGCTTCTTACGTCTAATTAATATAAGCCGATAACAGGCAAAAAGAAGATTGGCGGCACGATACGCACGCGTTTAAGCGTTTCCAATGCTTGCTTTGAAGAAATTCCCGCTCATTTTGCCTAATTTCGCCTTTGAGAATCCAAGAGTCTGGAAGTATGATGAAAGCAGAACCACATGGAGCGCGTTGCAGGCGTCTCCAGCACCGCCACATGGAAAGGAGAGCGCACCGCTTGAAAGCCTATGCGATTCGATTTTTACTAGTTGCTGCCATTGTCGTGCTGCCTGTGGCCATTTCCGGCTGCAAACAAGCAGCTCCTGACCCCGCCTCTCTTTCCGCTGAGGAAAACAGACCGATCTCGGATCAGCCTGAAGAGCAGCCGAGTCCTTCTGCGGATCGACCATCCAAGAAGGAAACGAACGGTCTGGAAATTTCCTCGGATCAGCATCAGTCTACCGATGCCGGCTTAGCCGCCAACGACGGGGAGAATCTCCTCCCTGAACTGGAAGCGACCGACACGCTGCCGCAAGCCCCTGAAGAAGGTACGGCGCCGTCGAAACCGCTGCAGCAGTTCACCTTGACCCAACCCCGGCTTATGGGCATGACTGTCGGCGACAGTCATGAAGTTGTGGCTCAGCTTCATGGTCAGCCGAAGGAACTGGCAACGATGGCCGATGGCGAGCACAAGCTTTCCGTCCATCAGTACGACGGATTTATGGTTGGGATCAACGAACAGCAAAAAATTGAGTTTATTACGGTTATGTCCAAGCAAGTGGATCCCGGGCTGAACGGCTTCTATATTGGCAGCACAGCCGCCAAAGCCGTAGATGCGCTGGGAGAACCAACATCCGAGAACGAATACGTGCTGACCTACCTGGGGAACGGCACGATGCTCAAGCTGGATGTCGATCCTGTCACGAATGAAGTTATCTCGGCCAGATTGTTTCCTGAAGAAGATTAATTCAGCTGCTGGACTTCACCGGGCAGGGAAGCCTGGTCGCAGAGAATCACACAACGCCATGGTCCCTCCGTCTCAAGACGGAAGGGGCCATTTTTTTTATATTCCCGCGCACATGCAGGATTTCCATCGGACGAAAAACACAAGGCATGCCCTCTCATCTCTTGTCATACCTTGTACTAGGACAGGGATTAATCGAAGAGGAGAGTTGTGCCTAACATGAAGCGTACTAGGGTGGCTGCCTTGCAAATAGCTTTTACGTATATGGGAACTGTCGTGGGAGCCGGATTCGCGACTGGACAGGAAATATTGCAGTTTTTTACCCGCTATGGAACCGCTGCTGCCGTCACCATTGCTGTCGCATCGTTCTTGTTCGTCAAGCTCGGCACAAAACTGATGCTGCTCGCCCATGATCGGAGGACCGCTTCCTTCGAGCAGCTGAACGGCTATTTGTTCGGAGAGCGTGCCGGCCTCCTTATCAGCTGGTTTCTGATGATCGTCCTGTTCGGCGTGACTTCGGTCATGCTGGCCGGAGCCGGCTCTGTTTTCATGGAGCATTTCGGCCTCCCCTATCAGGCGGGCCTTGTCTTCACCCTGCTGCTTACTTTATTGATTTTGCGGCGGGGCATGAATGCGATTCTGGAAGTGAATTCATTCGTGGTCCCGATGATGATTCTGTTCACGCTCGTCATTGTCGGAATGACAGTCTTATCTCCCGGGGCCGGCCAGTGGATGAAACTGTCCAGCGATGCGCCGCTGTGGCGCGTCTTCTTGTCTCCATTCATCTATACAGCCTTCAATCTCGCCTTGGCCCAAGCTGTCCTGGTGCCGATCGGCGCCGAAATGAAGGACCGGCGCGCAATTGAGCTGGGCGGCATGCTGGGCGGCATCGGCATTGGCTTTATGCTGCTGTCCGGCCACATTGCCCTGTCTGCCCAGATGCCCGGTGTCGAGCAATATGAAATCCCGATGGGCATGCTCGTTCATCCGCTTGGCAAGTGGCTGCAGCTCTCTTACGTACTGCTTATTTTCTGCGAAATCTTCACCACATTTATCGCCAACGTATACGGTCTCACACGTCAACTGGGCAGCCGGCTTCGAATGGACCCGCCGCTTCTGACCCTGCTTGTGCTTATCGGCTGCTTTGCGGTCAGCCAGTTGGGCTTCAGCATGCTGCTTGGCACGCTTTACCCGTTGTTCGGGGTTGTCAGCATGGGCTGGCTTGCCATGCTGATTGCACGCAAACAGCCTGCCTGACCATGCCTTCGCCTGCAGCCGGCTTGGGCCACTGAAAGGAAAGAGGCCGTGCAGCTACATGCCCTATCTATGCGCACTTCATGCTATAATGAATAGAAAATCTGTCCAAACTGACAGATACAAAGGGGGAATTTCCGCATGGCCAAGGTAGCAGCGATTACCGGAGCGGCAGAAGGGATCGGACGCGCAACCGCCATCGCCTTTGCCGAGAAGGGGTTCGCCGTATCCATATGCGATACGAACAAGGAGGCCGGCTTCGAAGTGATCAAGACGATCCGCCAGCTTGGAGGCAAAGCGATATTCGTGCGGGCCGATGTAGCGGACAGCACGCAGACCGAGCGCTGGCTCCGCGTTACGGCGGACGAGCTTGGCGTGCCGGATGTCCTGATCAACAATGCGGGGATCGGACGAAGCGCCCCGTTCCTGGAGCTTCGTCCCGAGGACTTCGACCGGGTTATTGGCGTGAATCTGCGCGGCACGTTCCTCTGCTCGCAGCAAGCCGCGAGGCTAATGGCTTCCAGCGGCAAGGGCGGCGCCATTGTGAATATCGCCTCTACGCGGGCCCTCATGTCCGAAGCGGACACCGAGGCTTACTCCGCATCCAAGGGCGGCATCCTGGCCTTGACACACGCGATGGCTGTCAGTCTGGGTCCTTACGGCATACGTGTCAACGCCATCAGCCCCGGTTGGATTGAAACATCGGAATGGCGCGGACTCGGGCAGGCTGCCAAGCCGCAGCACAGTGATCGTGACCGGCTGCAGCATCCCGTCGGCAGAGTGGGGCGCCCCGAGGATATCGCGCAGGCTTGCCTGTATGTGGCAGGCAGCGACGCCTCCTTCATTACCGGCCAAAACCTGGTGATTGATGGCGGCATGACCATTAAGATGATTTATGAATAAGAAAGCGGCCGTTTCCGGCCGCTTTCTTATTTATGGATTGATTTGCAGCACTTGCACGGCATTGTTCCGGCGCCGCGCCGTCTCCGCGATATGCGGATGGCATGTAAAGTATACGATCTGGTGGCGTTCGCTGATTTCATGTACAATGTCCCAGCAACGCGCCAACCGCTCGGGATCGAAGTTGACGAACACATCATCCATGAGCAGCGGCATGACCATCCGGTCCGCTGTTTCTTCCGCCACGGCGAACCGAATGGCCAGCAGCAGTTGTTCGCACGTGCCCCGGCTCAGCTGTCCGGGGTCCAACCGGGTTCCGCTGGCGTGCTCTACCTCCAGCTTGCCTTCGCCGATTGTCGTATACACACGGGTATACGCCCCGCCGGTCATCTGGGCAAAGCGAGTCGATGCCTTCTGCATTACCGCGGGTTGCCGTTCCTGCTCATACGTTTCCCGCGCGCTGCGAAACCACTCCTGTGCCATGGCGCGCACGGTCCACTGGGCAGCCAGCTCCCTCAGCCCGTTCTTCGCTTCCTTGTAGGCTTGAAGCAAGGCTGCGTATTCCTCATCCTGAATCAGGCGCTCCAACTCAGCTTGCAGCTTGGCTTTCCGGGAAGAAGTAGCCTGCCTCTCCGCAGATCGTTCCTGAAGCTTGCAGGCAAGCTGCTCGCGGTCCGACTGCACTTCCGGAAGTGTGCGTGCCTGCCATACGCTATCCAACGCCGCAAGCGGCCTGCCGCCGAGACGAAACTGAAGAATATGCTCGAAATGCCGCTTTTGCTCCGTCAATTCGCGTCTTTCCTCTTCAATCCCGGCCTGATGCAGCAGTTCTTCTTCGGAAGCGTTGCCTGCCTCCTGAAGCAGTTCTTTCCGGTCCCTGTCTATGCGCGTCAGCGATGCTTCATGAGCGGCCAGCGATTCGCGAAGCTGCGCCAGCTGTTCGTCCAGCCGGTCCGCACGTCGGGCCAGCGCCTCCTGATCCCGAAGCTTCTGCTGCAGCCCCTTCAGACAGCTCGTCCATTCCGCAGCCTCAGCCGGGAGGCCCTCGGTCGATGGCAGGGAGTGTATCGGACGACTCTCCCCTTCCTCCGGCCGCCACTCCGGATAATCCAGCAGCAGCGAACGCAGCTCGGCGTGGAAGGACGATATTCTTGCCTGGAGCAAGGCAGCTTGTCTCGCGCCATGCTCCGCGCGGGATGCCGTTTCCTGGCCCTTGTCAATCATTTGCAGAAGCGCGAGAGCCGCATCCGGCGACGTATCCTGCGCCAGCTTCCGGCTGGCCAGCCACGCTTCCCAGCGGTCGCGCTCGGCTGCGGCTGCAGCCTGGTGCTCTGCTTCCCGCGCCACTGTCAGCCCGACTTCATCGCGCGCCCGCTGCAAGGCCCGCTCGCGACCGCGCAGCCGTTCTTCGCCAAGCTCCAGCTTCTCTTCAAGCGGAAGCAGCTCCTCCAGCAGGTCGCGCCATCCGGCAAGATCCGCTTTGTCCCGATAGGCCCTTGCGGATATGCCGGACTCCTCGAACTGTACGGACGCCGACGCAATGGTACCGCTTGTGCGCGCTTCCTGCGACGCGGCGATGAACGGTGCCGCAGGCAGCAGGCGGGCCAGCAGCTCGCGGCAGCTGTCTTGCGCCTGCTCGCGGCGCTTCTCCCAGTCGCGCAGCTGCATGCGCAGCGGCTCAGCAGCGTCTGGGCCGCTTGCCGTCTGCTGCCGCAGCACAGTCTCTGTCCTTCTCGTCCATGGGCCCAGCCTTGCAGCAATCGCCAGCATGCTGCCCATTGCTGCGCACAATACCGCTGCGCCCCATTCGCCGCGCGCGCCGAATGCGGCAAGGCCCGCAGCGGCTCCGATCCAAGCAAGCCGCTCCGCTCCCGCTGCCCACCATGCTCGCGGACTGCGCTTGGCGCGCGCGCTTCTTCCCTGCGACTCCTGGCGCCACTGCTGCATGCGCTCGGCATCGTCCAGCCTTTCCCGAATATGTCGGCACTCCCGTTCCAGCTCGGCCCATCGCTCAGCCTCGCGCATGTATTGCCGGATCAGCCGCACTCGTTCAGCGTAAGGAAGCGCAGCCAGCTCGGGGTAGTGCCGCCGTTCCTTCTGCAGCTGCTGCCATTCTCTCTCCGCATCCTCCCAAGCGTTCGTCTCCAGCAGGCAGCGGCCCTCCCGTTCCCTGCGTTCCGCTTCCAGCCCGTCCGCAGTGGCGCGCAGACGGTTCTGCCTGTCACGAAAAGCGCGCACCTGTTCGAATTCAGCCTGCGACAGTGGATATGCATGTAGCTGTTCCACCGTCCAATGGGGAGAAATCGCGCGCAAGCTTCGTGCGACTGCTTCCTCCAGCTCCTGCAATTCCAGCTCGGTTTCCTTCAGACGGTCAAGATCCCCGACTGCCGATGCCAATCGCTCGAGGAGCGGCTCCAGCCGCTGCCTGAACGCCTCCCGGCCTTCCAGCAAAACTAGCTCCTCGCGCTCGGACAGGTGCCGGTCCAACGCCTGCCGCGTTTGCAGCTTCTCCTCCTCCAGCCGTTCCGCTTGCTCGCGCCACTTGTTCAGTTGCTCGACTGCGCCTTCTGGCACGGACCGTTCTCGTTCAGGCTGAGCCGCAAGCCGCGCCTCCGCTGCCTGCAGCGCCATCCATTCCTCTCTGGCTTCGACGCAAACCTCCAGCCAGTTCAGCTCCGACCGCACGGCATCCGCCTGTGACTCAGCTGCCTGCATGGCCTCCTCGCATGCTTGCAGCTGCTCGACCAGCGCGTTGTAAGCCTCGCTTTGGCCGCGGGCAGCTTGCAGCTTCGCCGCAAGCGCTTCCGCCTCCCGCGCTTTCTGGGGAATGAGCTGCACAGACCCCTTATGCTTGAACAGTCGTTCCATCTCCGCGGTCAGCCTGCGTTCCGCTTCAAGCAGTGATTTGCCCCCATCGCGCCCGAGCCCGACTGTGTACAGATAGCGGCTGACATCCTCGGATTCCATAAGCCGGACTTCCTGCAATTCGCTCAAGCTGAAGGCAAACATGCGGCGAAACAGATCTCCCTCATAACCGCCGATAGCCCGGTGAAGCTCGGTCTCGCTCCATGGATGGCCGCTTTCGTCCCAAATCCGCAGCCCGTCGCGCCTGTCCAATCGCTCAATGGTCAATCGCTCCCGGCGATCAGTGGTCAGCACCAGGCGGCCGCCATGCCGGCCTCCCGCAAGCGGTTCATAGCGATCCGATCCGCCGCGCCGCGGAAACCCGTACAGCATAGTCCGGATAAAAGCGGCAGCGGTAGTTTTCCCCGCCTCGTTCGGGCCAAGCAGCACAGTCACCGGAGCGGTCAATTCGATCTCCTGTTGATGCAATCTGCCGAAGCCCTCCATGACCAACCGCTCAATTCTCACCGTTTTCCCCCCTCGAGCCGGGGGTTAGCCGTATATCCCCAAGCCAATCCACAAGGAGCCGCTCGGCTTCATCTATCCAAGCCGCTGTCTCGCCCGGCTCGGCATCATCCAGATGCTTGCCGATCCGGGAATGCGCCCAGAGCGACGCAGTCGGAGACCACTGTTGAAGATCGGGAGGGGCCGCCTTCAACCTGGCTGCAGCCCGCAGCATCTCGCCGACGAAGCTGTCCGACGCCCGAAGCTCTTCGAGATCGAGCGCAGGCAGCGTTTCAGCCCGCAAACTCTCCAGCCAGACAAAGGCACGGTCAGCATCAGGACTGCTTTCACGAAGAACCGTCTGCCATTCGGCTACCCGCTCGGGCCGCAGCGTCTCGTGCAGCGCACCCCGGCCTTCCAGTATGATCCGCACGACTGCTGAGCGCTCTTGACCTGAAAGGTCCGACTTTGCAGCATCCGCTGCTTCCGGCATCGCCTCGTTCAGCAGCGCCGACAGCTGCTCGAGAAGCTGCTGCTCGTCCTCCATGTCCGAGATCGAAAGCCGTTTGACCTCCCAGCGGACCGCATCCAGCGCACAAAACCGAAGCGTGGCTTCCCCCGCTTCGGATACATCTACCACATAGGCCCCCTTCGGGCCTGTTTCCTTGACGTTGCGTCCCTGCAGATTGCCGGGATAGACAATCCATGGCGACTCATGAAGCACCTGCCGGACATGGATATGGCCAAGCGCCCAATAATCGATGCCTGTGCGCAGCAGATCCTGCCTGGTGCACGGAGCGTACGGCGTGGAGTCCGGCTGGTTGTCCACATTGGCATGGAGCAGGCCGATACGGAACAGACGGCTGTCCGCCGCAAGCCCCGGCAGAACGGGAAAGCGCGCCGCCAAATTGGCACGCTCGTGCTGCTGCGCGTACGAGATGCCGTAAATCTCGGCGACCTGCTCTCCTGCCCGATTCACTGCATGCTGCATCGTCACCTCTCCTGGAGGGAAGACGTGCATCGTCTCCGGCATATCCAGTCTGGCCCGGTAACCGGAGGACAACGGATCATGATTGCCGTGCACCGCATACAGCCGAATCCCGGCATCAGCCAATGCGAAAGCCGCTTTCTGCAGACGAAGCTGCGCCTTCAGCGAGCGATCCTCGCTATCGAACAGGTCGCCGGACGCCAGCACGAAATCGACCTTCTCGGCTATCGCCAGTCCCACCAGGCGATTAAGCGCCTCATAGCCGGCCTCGCGAAGCCGTTCACGCACTCGCTCGGACTGCGCGCCTACCCCGGCGAACGGACTGCCCAAATGCAAGTCCGCTGCATGAATAAAGCGAAACGGTCTCATTGCCCATACTCCCTGTACACTTCTTTCAATTCGCGAATCACTCTAGCAAGCGAATACGTCTTATTCGCCCGTTCGTTCGCTGCACGGGCGAGCTCATGACGGTATTGGGGATCCTCCAGCAGTCTTTCCAGCGCCCCCGCCAACGCATCTACATCGTCGACTGGAACGAGCAAGCCGTTCTTGCCATGCTCGATCTGCTCGCTTATGCCTCCCACATCTGTGCCGACCAACGCCAGCCAGCACAAGGCCGCTTCGGCGAAGACGTTGCCGAAGGCTTCAGCCCGCGAAGGAAGAACGAAGATATCGAAGAAGGGCATAAATTGTTCCGGATGCAGCATATAGCCGTAAAAAATTGTTTCCTCATAGATGTCCAGCTTCTCCGCCATCTCCTCAAGCTCCTCGCGGATGTCTCCGTCTCCAATAATGTGGAGCACGAAGCTTTTGCCCGATTGTTTCAAGCGGGCGCACGCCTCGAGCAGCACATCGAGTCCTTTCGCCGGCACCAGGCGGCATAGGGTCACCAGCTGGGGCACCGGCGTATCGTGGCTGATCGGCCGAAACCGTTTCTGGTCGAAACCGTTGCGAATGACCTTGACCCTCTCCGGTTGTTCCAGGAACGGCGTCATGTACTGCCTGAACGCTTCCGATACCGTGATCAGCTGGTCGCAGTTCGCCTCCAATTCGCGATAGAGCGAAACGAGGAAAGCCTGCTCCGGGCCATTCGGCTGAATTTTGCCATTTAAGCTCAGCTCCCGTTCGTAGCTGGAATGGATCGTGGCCAGCATCGGGATGTCAGGATATAAGTGCTTCAGCGCCAGCGCTGCAATCGGATGGTGGGCATGAATGAGATCATACTGCTCCTGTCCCTTCATGCGCATTCTGGTCCACCACAAATAATCGCGAATCGTCTGCAGGTAGCGATCCACAATGGGATGCCCTGCGTATTGTTCGGGATCGAACGTTCGAAACGGCAAGTCCTCTGTCCCTTTTCCCCGCACCCGCTTTGGCAAGGAGAACAGCTCCATCTGCCAGCCGGCCATCCGGTTGAACCTCTCCTGAATGTAAGGCACCATGGAGGATACGCCCCCCGGCTGTTCCGGCGGAAAAAACAAAGCTTGTAAGATTTTCAATACCCGAACCTCCTCTCCCTTTCATTGTACCTTGTAGCTTTGGAAAAAGAAAAGCTATAATGGGAATATCGCACTCTGGCATAAGGAGTACCCACCTATGAGCAATCATCCACTCTTCACAGGCCCGACCGGCATGATCTATTCTGCCATAACCGTTATTACGCTGCTGTCCATCATGCTGATCATATCCTTGCGTCTGTACCGGGAGCGCCGGAAGAAGGCCTATTCCTCCCTCATCCTTTCGCTGAGCGTTGTGCTGATCCAATACAGCTTGATCGTCTCTCTTTCGTATCGCATCCGAATGCCGGGAGACGAGATGGCTTACATCGTGCAGCTTTTGCAAGTCGTATCCTTTATTTTCATCAACATGGCTGTCTTCCAGATGTACAACCGATCCGGCATGCGGGTATCGATCAGCTTCTTCTCATTCCTGGCCATTACGGCAGGGGTTGCGGCACTGCATTACGTTTTTCTGGAATCTCTCGATGATCCTACCCAGCGCGAGCTGCTTCTCAATTGGCTGGGCATCGATATTTATCAATTTGTGCTGATCTTCCTAGCCTTTTTTCTCATATCGCCCAATGTCGGCCAAGCGTTCAAATACAACCTGTGCCTGTTTTTCTTTTTCGGCGCCCATCTGGCTCAGGTCATCAAACGCTACGTGTATGACGGCTCCAACGGTACGTTTGAATTGCTCGCCAATGTGCTGCCCATCGCCTACTATGCGGTCCTGCTGCTGTTTATTATCGACCGCGTTGTAGAGCTGCTGCAGGCTACTTACTATTCCTCCATCCGCGACGGATTGACGGGTGTATACAACCGCACCTTCTTCATCCAGAAGGTCAAGGAAGCGATCAAGCAGAAGAAAAAGGCAGCCGTTATCTTCACGGATATCGATAATTTCAAGCGATTGAACGACACCCAGGGACATCAAAAAGGGGACGAAGCCCTGAGGGCTGTCGCGAGCGTCATCAAAGAAACGGCCGACGATTACGGCATTGCCGGCCGCTACGGCGGCGAAGAGCTGGTGATGATGATTACCTCCCAGACGCCAGCAAGCGTCAAGAAGCTTGCAGAGCTCGTTCGGCGGACGGTCGAGGAGCAGACCCCGGTTACGGTTAGCGTAGGCTACAGCATATGGCGGGACGGGGTTTCCGCAGAACAGCTGCTCAAAGAGGCGGACGAGGCGATGTACACGTCCAAGACGACGGGCAAAAACAAAGTAACGGCCTATTCATCCAAGCGCGCCTAACGGCTCGCGGGAATCTGGTTTCTTCCCCGAAGGGCGGGGTTGCGGACAGAAATAAAAAGACTGTAAGACAGGCTGGGCTTAGCCAACTCTGTCATACAGTCTTTTTGTTCAGACCAACCAGTCTTTATTCCGCTTCCATCAGTTCTCTTGTGGCAATGGCGTAGCTGGTCGGCGTTTCCCACAAGCGCACCTCGTCCAGCAGAACGCGCGGCGACCAGCCTTCCTGCTCTAACCCTTCCTTCAGCTGCTCGTAGATCCATACGATCATGTTCTCCGCTGTTGTGTTCATCGGCGGCAGCACTTCGTTCAAATATTTATGATCCAGCAAATCGATGACGCGTTCCTTCGCGATCCGCTTCATATCGGAAAAATCAATCACCAGCCCGCGATGATCCGGCGAGCCTACCATAATGATCTGCAGCTTATAGGTGTGGCCGTGCAGGCTCTTGCATTTTCCTTCATAGCAATGCAAGTGATGCGCGCTGTCAAACGTAAATTCCTTGGACACCTTCACCCGTTTGGTATGATAACGAAGCTGATTCTCCTGAATATCCTTGCCGAATTCCTGCACCTTCCTGGGAATCTCAAAATTCATCTATTATTGCCTCCTCTCACATCCATCGTACCTAGTATACCACCTCCTCCACTAATCCCACAAACAAGAAACGTTTCCCCTTTCGCAAAGCCACTCCAACTGATCCCATGCCAAAGATCCGCTCCACGGAAATCGCTTCCCTGGAACGGATCTGCGGCACACCCTTACTGGCCCGCGTCAACCGCGGGCATGGTCCACATGCCTTAATGAACCGCTTCGTTCTCGAACAGCACTTCCTCGAAAGGCTCGTTCTGATACAGCATGGTCAAACTGAACGTATCGAATTCCCGTTCTTTGTCAATTTCCCGCATGAGGACAGAGGCGATCTTCTCACGGTCATCCTCATTGCCCATGTCTCGGAACTCGATAAAACCGCTCACGTTGCGTCGGCTGATATCAATCGTCGCGGTTCCGATCGGCAGCCCGCCCTGGGATTGCTGATAGATGTCGTAGGTTAACGTATCCTCATCATCGCGGGACAATACAGCGGAAAATTCTTCGGCTTCTACCCGCAATGCTCCAAAGCCGCTGTCCCGATGCCTTGATTCCTGATGGCGCTGAGCGTTGCGGGCTTCGCGGTATCCGTTCCGCGAGCCTGCATCCTCCGGCGAGAGGTATACCGGCTGCTCCTCGTCGAGCAGCGCTTCATGGGTCAATTCGATCAGCTCGATCGAATCGCCGCGATATTTCATATCGATGACGAATGCATCAATTTCACGATCATCAAAGTCCGATACGATCAGATCGGTCACAGCTTCGATCTCTTCCTCTGTCGGCTCGTGCTTCCAATGCACTTCACCCGCCACATCCGACGAATAGATGGTCATTTCCGCTTCAGCTGC
This sequence comes from Xylanibacillus composti, assembly GCF_018403685.1. Taxonomy (NCBI): domain Bacteria; kingdom Bacillati; phylum Bacillota; class Bacilli; order Caryophanales; family Paenibacillaceae; genus Xylanibacillus; species Xylanibacillus composti. The sequence continues at coordinate 4,657 of NZ_BOVK01000077.1, read as the reverse complement.
CAGCTTGCGGTTCCAGTCATAAATGTGGTAATCCAATGAATGCTTGCGTTCCTTCACGATGACCAGCTCATAGAAGAGCGCCGCATCTTCCTCCGTCTCTTCCCGATCTGCGTCGCGCCTGCGGTCTCGCAGCGACCAGCCTTCCAGCTCGTTCATTTCCCGCGCCAGCGCATCCAGATTCTCTTCGTCTTCCTCCATGGCGTAGTACTCGGTATCATCATCGTCTTCCATTTCGTACATATAATCAGCGTCTTCCATCTCCAGCATTTCACGCTCGTTCGGATCCACATCGTCAAATCGTGTATCCAAATCGACGTCCACGTCGAAATCAGGCTCGCTGTTGAACCCTTCAATTACCCCTACATTGTGCTCAGAGGCAATCACATGATCATAACGGCTGTAAGTGACGATGACATCACACTCAGGCGTCTGCAGCGCGTCCATCAGTGACTGAACATACTCGTTGACGTGCCGAACGACTTTCTGTTTTGTTCTGTACGGCAGCGAGTCGCGATCAAGCTGGATCGAACCGGACAAGCGCTCCCGCTCCCGGTACACCAAGGACAATGTTCCCGCGTATTTGCCATTGACTACAATATCGCAGATTTCCCCGCATGCAGTTCGCAAGTCGGGTCTGATTCTAATGTTTGCCATCGCCTTGTCCTCCCCTTGTGCAGGTTGGTTTGAACAAGGATTAGCATGTCCTAAGCTTTTTGAAGTATGTATTGCTGGATCGCCCAATGCACGCCATCGTCATTGTTGGACGCGGTAACCTGATCAGCCGCCGCTTTGACTCCGTCGGGGGAATTGGCAACGGCTATGCCGAGTCCGGCCTCCTCCAGCATGGCCACATCGTTGTAATAATTGCCTATGGCCATGACGCGTTCCAGCGAAATTCCTTTGACAGCCGAAAGCTTGCGAAGTGCTGCCCCCTTCGAGACCCCGCGTCTCATCACATCCACGAAGAAGTCCCCGCTCCGAATCAGACTGATGGCATCCGGCAAAAGAGCCTGCCAGTCCTTTTCCACCTGATCCATTTGTGCAATTGTCCCAAAAACAGTCAGCTTGACCAGGCGGTCATCGGCAGCCAGCACATCGGCCACCTGGCGCGGGTTCACCAAGTATTTTTCATACATAGCGCTCACCTCGTCATTCAAGGCTTCCACCCACAGCTCAAAAGCGGTGCACACATCGAAGTGAATGCCATTGGTGCGCGCATGCCGAATCAATGGTTCGATCACGGCCGGCTCAAACCCTTCTTCCGCTAGCAATTCCCGGTTGCGCGAATCGACGATGACAGCGCCGTTGTGGGTGATCAGGGTTCCTTCCAGTCCGAGCTCTTCCAGTACGGGCAGCGCGCTGTCTGTGCCTCTTCCCGTGCAGAGCACGATTTCCGCCCCGCGGTTTGCGGCCTCGCGAATCGTGCTTATGTTTGCTTCGGACAAGCTGTGGTCGTCCCGCAGCAATGTACCGTCCACATCCAGTGCAATGAGCTGATATGGCAGTTGTTCTCGTTTCTTATTCACAGTATGCAGCCCCTCTCCGTTGTCATGGCTTGTTTATCTGTTTCAACTGATCAACCTCTTCATCGGTCAGTTCCCTGCTTGTCCCTGGCGCAAGCGCTTCGTCCAACACCAGTGTTCCCATTCGCAGCCTTTTCAAATATTGCACCTTACGCCCTACCGCCTCAAACATACGCTTGACCTGGTGAAATTTCCCTTCCCTTATGGTCAACTCGATCTTCGCGCCATCCTCGCTGCTGCCGAGCACCTCCAGTTCCGCCGGCATCGTGACATAGCCGTCATCCAATTCAACCCCCTGCCGAAAGGCTTCCTGCTCGCGCTGCCCGACCGGCCCGTCAATTTCTGCATAATACGTCTTGTCGACATGCTTGCGGGGCGACAGCAAATTGTGCGCCAGCTGCCCGTCGTTGGTCAGCAGGAGCAGGCCCTCCGTGTCCTTGTCTAGCCGCCCCACGGGAAATGGCGCGAACGCACGCATCCGTTCATCGAGCAGATCAAGCACCGTTCGGTCACGCCTGTCTTCTGTAGCTGATATCACGCCGGCTGGTTTGTTCAGCATAATATAGATATAGTCCTGGTACACTACCCGTTCGCCATCTACCGCAATCTGATCCTCGCCCGGATCGACGTGCATGCCCGGATCGCTGGCGGTCACGCCGTTGCGGGTGATGCGCCCTTGTCTGGCGAGCTTGCGAATATCGCTGCGGGTGCCGATTCCCATATGGGCGAGCAGCTTGTCCAAGCGCATCGTCTTGCCCATCGCTTACGTCCACCTCCAGGCAGCGAGATAGTCGTTTTTCAGTATGCCGTTCTGCGAGCGGGCCCAGCCAAGCGGATAGCCGTCCACACAGATCAGCACATAGCCTTTATCCATGGGCTGCTCCGGCAGCAATGTTTCGCCTTTCAGATAACGGACGACCTCAGCACTTCCGGCGCCAAAGCTGAGGCTTCGCCGAACCTCCGAACGGGTCAGCGCCAGCGCCAAAGCCGTGGAAGGATCAAAGCGATTCGGCTTCATATACCCGACGAACCAGCCGGGTCGTACTGTCTTCAAGCCTTCCCATATCCCCTCCGGCAGCAAATCGGGCATCCGGTACAGGTTCGCCCCGAACTGAACCCAGGTGCCCCGGATCGGTTCAGCCAGCGTCTGCTCGAAAAATGCCGCCGCCTCGTCAGGCAGCTTCGTCAGCGCCTCTGCCGCAGCGCGGCCTGCCGTCTCCTTCCCGGCTTTGCGCTTGCCGCGCGGCTCCGCAGATTTGCGATGGCCCTTGCGCTCCAATGAGGCGCCAGGCTCAGCCGCCGCAAGCCTTTCTACAGATACAGCAGCAGCGGCAGCGTGCGGCGCCTCCACGACCGATCCGGTATGCTGAAGCACGGCGGCAAAATGTCCTTCCCCGCACACCCGATGCGGCCAGAGCCGCACAACCTTGTCCGTCTCCTCCCGCAGGTTTGGCGAGACTTCCTCCGCGCCCGGCCAATCGCGCAGCCCCCCGCACGCTCCGTGTGGGGAAAGGTCAGCCAGCGCTTGACTGGCAACGGTAAAGCCCTTGTGCGCCTCCAGGAAAGCCGCGATTACCTCTTCGTTTTCCTTCGGATTGAAGGTGCAGGTCGAATAGACGATGCGTCCGCCGGGCTTCAGCATTCTCGCGGCATCATGCAAAATTTGCAGCTGCAGCGGCGCATAATGCTCCGCGCCAAATCTCTCCCACGAGCGAATGACTGCCTCGTCCTTCCGGAACATGCCTTCGCCGGAACAAGGGGCATCGACCAGAATCCGGTCGAAAAAGCCGGCGAACTTGTCTGCCAGTCTGTCCGGCGTCTCCTGAAATACCGCAGCCTGCCTCACTCCGGCCAGCTCGAGATTGCGTACGAGCACCTTCACCCGATCAGGGTGAATTTCGTTCGCAACGAGCAGCCCGGTATGCTGCAGCTTGCCGGCAATTTGCGTTGTCTTCCCGCCCGGCGCGGCACATAGGTCGAGCACCTTGTCGCCAGGCTGGACATCCAGCAGCTCCACCGGAAGCATCGCGCTCGGCTCTTGAATGTAGTACAGCCCTGCGTGGTAATACGGATGCTTGCCCGGCCGGTCGTCTTCCTGCAAGTATGTGCCGGTCGGACACCAGGGGATCGGATCGTAGTCGAATGGCGCTATCTTAAACAGCTCCTCGACCGATATTTTCAAAGAGTTGACGCGCAGACCCGCTCGCGGCGACTCTTCATAGGAGGCCAAAAACGATTCAAACTCCTGTCCCAGCCATCCTTTCACTCGTTGCGTAAATAATTCCGGCAATCGCGCGGCCATGATCTCTTCACCATGCTTTCTTCCATTCGACGGATAGTTTATAATAGGTTCATATATGACCCACGAAAGTGTAGTTGATCTTCGAAGCTTATTCAAGTACTTTCGCGGGACCCGATTGAACCAAACCCCGAAAGTGCCGTTGATCTTCGACGCTTATTCAAGCACTTTCGCGAGGGGCCGATTGTACCAAACCCGAAAGTGCTGTTGATCTTCGACGCTTAATCGTTACTTTCGTGGGTCCGGTTGCAAAAAAATAAGAGAAAGGGGGAGAACAATGAAGAAGCTTTGGATTTATTTGCTCATTATTGTCGTCTTGTTCGGCGCGCTGTTCTTTATCAACCAAATGTCGAAGAACCGCTACGCTGAGGATGCGCAGCGACTGTACGGCGTATCGCCGGACAAGCTGTCACAGCCTACTTTGGAACAGCTGAAAGACCCCAACTACCAAAATATTATCACAGAAGAGGCGCTGAGCCAAAAGTTGGCGAATCAAGAAACCTTATTCGTCTACTTCTTCCAGCCTACTTGCGTACACTGTCAGATTACGACACCGATTCTGATGCCGATGATGGACGAGCTGGGAATCGACATTCAACAGTACAACCTGAGCGAATATCCCGGGGGGTGGGAGAAATACGGCGTAACCGCTACTCCGACTATTGTCTACTTTGAAGATGGCGTGGCTAAGGACATGCTCACAGGAGAAATTTCCGACGCCGAGCACACGATTTCGCCAGATGAAGCGAAGAGTTGGTTCCAGCAGCACCAAAACCAATAATCTTGCGGAACCCCGATGGATTTCGCAATCGCGGATCGAGTAGGAGGGGGCGGC
>NZ_BOVK01000076.1 GCF_018403685.1 Xylanibacillus composti | reverse complement strand
TTATACGGACTCAACTAATCATGGGGGAGTATTGATGAGATTTTTTTTGATGCTGGGAGTAGCTTTTTTTCTACTCGCAGGTTGTACATTGGGTTCAAACGTTGCGAAAGTCGAGCACTTGCCGGACGTGACGGAGCAAGAATCCATCTATATTGGCATCATTGAAAGTATAGTGACCTCGTTTGAATTTGCCTACGCTGATTTTCAGAGCATTTCGTTCGACTGGCAGGTTCCATCTGCAGAAATATCCGTAGATGAGAAAGATACTCTCCAAAAGTACTTTAAGGCCAAACACGATTGTGAAATCATGTTTCAGTCCATGCAGCAAATTGTCTCAGGTGAGAAAGTCCTATTTTTGACTATTACGAATCGTGAAAGCAGAGGCCCTTATGAACTGTATTTCACAGGCTACTTAAATAAAACCGGCCGTTCGGGAGAATTCATTGGCATACAGGTGTTGCTGGGAAAGAAAAATGAGAACTGGCAAGTAATTGAAGCGGGGGGGACCTGGGTTAGTTGACGAGGCCGTTCATCTGCCGGCTGTTTTGACTCATTCGATGAAGGAGGATAAGCTGTGCAACGTTACAAAATGGTTACGCCTTTGCTGGTTTCCAGTACATCCGTCATTCCGATTACGGACCCGGATGGGAAGCAGGTTGGAACGATTCAGCGATACTTTCCCAACAAGGTTCAACGCTGGATGGATTGGGTGCTGACGAATACGTTCTTCGTACACGTCTGTGCGAGGGATGACCAACAGAACGTCCGCGTGAACATGATCAACCAATCGAACTCGTTCCGGGCATGGCTTCGCCAACAGTGGACGCTGATCATGATCTCGGACAGTGAGACCAAAGAGAGCGTCGCCGTGAGCAAAACCAAGATTCGGACAAATCCGAGGCTGCATTATGCAAATCTGCAAACGGAAATAGAGGTAAGGAAAGATTTTGCTAGCCGCACGACCAGCTTTGTCGAACGCTCATCCGGGACACTGCTCGCTGAGGTTTGTCTGGAAGGAGTTGCGCCAGACAAACATCGCAAGGCAGAAATCCGCATCTGGCAGGATCGGGTGAACGTATTAGAGGTGGCATGCATCTATTACGCATTCAGATTAGGCTCTTGAACAGGGCAGGGTCAATCGCTGTTAGGCCATCCGGCAAGTTTGTACGATTTTTCATAGAAATGCAGTCCAATATGGAGTAAATCAACTGCTTTTGTACGATTTATCGAACAAAACCAGATGCCTCCTTCTGACAGCTGTTGATGTTGTATGATTTTTCATACAAAAACTGCAACCCGATGCGTAATGCTAGCACTTTTGTACGGTTTTTCGCACAAGTTCGGCCTATTCTCGTTTCATTGACAGGCTCATGGATGACCGTTACAGATGCAATCAGCAAATCCGCGCATCCTTTCCGCTCCCCTCCGCTTCCGTCTCTGTCCTGGCATCTGCCGCTTTTCCAGCAGCCATCAGCAGGCAAGTAGTACGACATTTTTCAATAAAAAAACACGATTGACAGGCAAATGAGGATGGTGTACGTTTGATGGGAGTTAGTGTACCGGTTTCCAAACAAGCGGTCAGCCTCATCGCTATGCTTCAGATATGATGTGCAAGGAGCGGCGCGCGGGTGATGAACCGTTTTTTTCGGGGAATCGGGTGTATCGGTTTCCATGACACGCTGCCTGATGAATTGTCGATCAAGATGCATGCCTGGATGCTGCTCGTCCAATGCCGGGCGCAAAATGTAAACGCCTCCAAACGGGTGGGCGAGTTGTACGGCTGCTGCTCCTCTGAACGGGAATGCGTGGAGGAGGTGATCGGGCTTTTCTTGCAGGGCAGGTTCGGGAAGCTGCTTCTTCACAATGTGGTGACTGGAACACACAGGACAACAAAAGGAGAGGATCGAATGTCAACGGAAGAAAGACAACAGTTGCTGGAATTGTACAAGGATCTTCGCGTAACTGACGTGCGTGACGGAATGGACTGGGTGGGCATGCATGGATATGGCTCTGTTCATCACGAAATCCGTCCGCTGTTCCGTACCAGAGCGGTAGGGATTGCCCGAACAGCCCGCTACTTGCCTTATGAGGGGCCTGTGCCAAGAGTGACGGGAGACGAGTATACAGAATGGGTCAAATGGTACTACAAGGAAGTGTGCAACGATCCATGGGGCCAGGACATTGAAGAAGGCGATTTTATCTGCCTGGACGTGGCTGGTGTCGATGTGGGCTTGCTCGGCTCGAACAATACGCTGGACTTCAAGCTCAAGGGTGCAAGAGGATACTTGACCAACGGCGGCGGTATTCGCGACACAGACGAGGTGATCATGCAGGGCATTCCGGTGTGGTCGAAATTCATTTCCCAAGGGATGGACCAGGCGCGCATTCGCTACTATGAGAAGGATACTCCGATTGCAATCGGCGGCGTGGCGATTTATCCGGGAGATGTAGTCGTAGCCGATGGCGACGGGGTAGTTGTCGTGCCGCGCAAGCTGGCTTTTGAAGTGGCCCGCTATGCGCATCAGGAGCTTCGCGGCGACAAGGAAGGCAGAAAAAAGCTGTATGAAAAGCTGGGCTGGGAGCTCGACGATACGGTTAAGTAATCGGGGAGCGGCGAGCAGCTGGCATATTGGGAATGGGTATCCGGTGTATAGCTCGACCTGTTTTTTTGACCCGGCTGGCGCCAAAACGGTATAATGCCCTTAGCAGTAACAGGAAGGATGAAAGGGGATGACCAGTGATGGCGAAAGTTGAGGTTGGACAACCGGTTCCGGATTTCAAGCTCCCGGCATCGAACGGGAAGGAAGTCAGCCTGAGCGATTTCCGCGGCAAGAAGGTTGTGCTGTATTTCTATCCGAAGGACATGACGCCCGGCTGTACGACGGAATCTTGCGACTTCCGCGATTATAACGGCCAGTTTGCCGAGCGCAATGCAGAAGTCATCGGGATCAGCCCGGATGATGTGGCCTCGCACGAGAAGTTTATCGCGAAGCATGATCTGCCGTTCCTGCTGCTTGCGGATACGGAGCAGGCGGTGTGCCAGTTGTTCGATGTATGGAAGGAAAAGACGATGTTCGGCAAAACCTTCATGGGGGTGGAGCGCTCCACTTTCCTTATCGATGAGGAAGGCAAGCTGGAGAAGGAATGGCGCAAAGTGAAGGTAGACGGTCATGTGCAAGAGGTGTTGGCTGCCCTGTAGGCTTGCGGCGGCAGAGACATACATGAAGCCATATAAGCAAGAGGCTATGTTCCCGGCATGTGCGGAGGGACATAGCCTCTTTGCTATGGTTGGAGCTTAATCAGGCCTTAAATGAAAACAGTGCGGGAGATGATAACCAGCAGAATGAACAATACCAGGATGGTGCCAGTTGTCGTGTAGCCTACCCCTGCACCGACACCGCAACCTGCGCCAGCAGCGTAACCCATTCAAGCCCCTCCTTCCTCACTCGCAGGATACTACAATGTACGTAGACAGCACGAAGACGGTATGGACGAACCTCCTGCTGCAAGCGCCTGTTTGTCGTCCTGCCTGTGCATGTCGGCTTGCTGAAATCTAGCATTTTCCATATAGAACGCAATCCATCGCTTATGTGCGAAGACCCGCGTCTTCTATGCGAAAAAGCTTGTCATACTTGTCTATCTCCCCCCATATAATCTAGCAATTAGTTGAAAATTTAAGGTGGAGGCGTTATAGATGAGAGGTTGGCCGATGGCAAGAGTGGCAATGATTTTGTTGGCGGCAGTGCTGGTGGTCCCGTGGATGAGCGTAGCGGAAGATCGCGCGGCGGCAGAGCGGAACGCGGAAAGGGGACAAGTGTCTATCGCGGAGAAGGCAAGCGCGAATCCGAATGCGCAGGAGCTGGCGGATAACGGATTGCGCATTGCAGCTGCAAGCTTGTCTGTTGCGGAAGGCGCAAGTGAATCGCAGCGCAATTTCTCTTCGCCGGAGCCGGACAGCAGCATGCCGGAGGAAGAAAGCGGGGGAGACGCGGAGGCTGATAATTCGTGGGTGGAGCAGCCCGCTGTTCCGGCCATCGATCCGCATGAGCTGTACCGGCGACTGGCGGCAGGAGATCGAACGGGAGGCTTGGACAGCCAAAGCGGGCATGTCCGGGATGCTTATGCGACTCCGGAGGAACCGACCGTTTACTTGACCTTTGATGACGGTCCGAGCCGTTGGACGCCGGAGGTGCTGGATATTTTGCGCGAGCACGAAGTGCCGGCGACCTTCTTCGTGCTGGGCCAATCGGCGGAAGCCAATCCGGATATATTGCAGCGGATTGTGGATGAGGGCCATGCTATCGGCAACCACACTTATAACCATAAATATGAGGAGCTGTACTCGGGCTTTACAGGCTTCTGGGAGCAGGTGGAGCGTACAGACGAAGTCTTGACCCGTTTGACCGGGCAGCAGGTCAGATTGCTGCGGGCACCGGGCGGCACGCACACGAATTTTGATGCTTTCTACTTCTACTACTTGGAGCAGGCAGGCTATCATGTGCACGACTGGACGGTGGACGCGGGCGATTCGAAGCGGAGGGGCGTGCCCGCCGAGGAAATCATAGCGAATGTGAAGCGCGGAAAGCTGACTCACGAAGTGAATGTGCTGATGCACGACAGCGCCGGACACGGGGAGACGGTCAAAGCGCTTCCGGCGATCATCCGCCACTACAAGGAGCATGGCTACCGGTTCGCTGTGCTGACCGAAAGCGTGGAGCCGGCCAGCTTCCGAATCGGGCCGTTGAAGTGGCAGCGGGAGATGAGCGAGGAAGCGCATATGGCCGTTCTGGACTTGGTTCGGCAAGCTGATTCGCTGCGCCATCAGACTTGGGTCGCCCAAGCGGAATCCTCGTCAGCCCTGGAAGTCTTGGCAGGCGGACAACTGGAAGAGCTGGCCGCGCAAGGGTGGCTGCCCCTGCGGGACTGGGCAGCGGCGCAGGGGGCCGAGGTTCGCTGGGATGCGAAGGCGAAGATCGCCAGACTGCACGCCGGAAGCGAGCGTCTAGAGCTGCATACGGCAAGCGGGACTGCTGTCTGGGAGGAACGGGGCCTGAAGCGTGAGCCTGTGCAAGTGGCGTACCGAATTGAGCAAGACCGTCTTTACCTGAAGCGTACCGAGGCGGAGCGGCTATGGGCGATGAAAGAATCGCTGCCGCTCGCCTATCACACGGCAAGGCAGCCCAGATAAAAAATCGCCGGAGAAGTCTATTTCCTGCATCGATCGGCAATGCTAGATCCTAGAAGCTTGCGAGAATCGATGAACAGGAGGCGTAAGACCGATGAATCCGGTTGACCCTACTTTGTATATGGAAGAACCGCGTGTGCTCCTGGAACGGGCAGCGCGGCAGATGGAGAAGGCGGTGCTGGGCAAGTCTGGCGTCATTTCCCGCATGATGCTGGCACTTTTGGCGGGCGGGCATGTGCTGCTCGAGGATGTGCCGGGCGTAGGCAAGACGCTGCTCGCTCGTTCCTTCGCGCGCGCCTTTGACTTGTCCCACAGCCGCGTGCAGATGACGCCCGACCTGATGCCGGCGGACATTACAGGCTGCGCGGTCTATCATCCGAAGCGGGGCGAATTCGAATTTCGGCATGGTCCGCTGCAAGCGAACCTGGTGCTGGCCGATGAACTGAACCGCACGCCCCCTCGGACACAGGCCGCGCTGCTCGAGGCAATGGAAGAAGGCCAGGTGACGGCTGACGGCCAGACGTTCCGCCTGCCGTCGCCCTTCATGGTCATTGCCACGCAAAATCCGCTGGAGCACGAAGGGACGTACAGGCTGCCGGAGGCGCAGCTGGACCGCTTTATGCTGAAGCTTTCGCTTGGCTACCCGAATCGGACAGCGGAAGTGACCATGCTTGGTTCGGACAGGGAAGCGCCGCCGGAGCAGCGTATCAAGCCGCAGCTCAGCTGCGAGGAGCTTGCCGCGCTCAAGCGTCTGGTGGGCCGGGTTCACGTGGATGATCAGCTGAAGCTGTACGCGGTAGATCTGGCCAATGCCACCCGGCAGCACCCGGATGTGCGCCTCGGCGTCAGTCCGCGTGCTACATTGGCCTTGTACAAGGCTGTTCAAGCCTACGCTTATATGCAAGGACGCAACTATGCCATCCCCGACGATGTGAAGGCGCTTGTCCCGGACATTTGGCGGCACCGCCTTGTCCTGAATCCGGAAGCGGCTTACCGCTCCGGCCGCGCCGGCGCAGTGCTGGAGGAAGTATTGAACAAGGTGCCGGTCCCCGCGTATAGCCGGGCAGCCGGACATTAGGAGGCTGCCATGCGCGAGCAGCATAAAACAGGATGGGGCAAGTTGGCGATTTTGTTGTTTATGGTTGGGTTTACCGGCTCCGTCAGCCTGTGGCAGGGCGGGTTTGCCGCGTGGTTTTTGTTTATCGGCTCGGTCATGCTGCTGCTGCCGGCGCTTATCGCGCTGCTCGTTCCCTTCCGGCTCGAGGGCATGCGTCAGCCGGGGAAGAAAAGCGCAGGCATGGGGTCGGCAGTCGATGAGGAACAAGGGCGGCTTGTTGGCAGCGGGTCTTCGTATGGGGGGAAGCAAGAGGAAGCCGTCCCTCGATCCGGCTCCCGACAATCGGACCGGGTTCGGCAGGATGTTGCCGTTCATGCGGGGGAGGCTGTTCAGGTGCATTGGCGCCTTCGTATAGACAGTATGCTTCCCTTGCCTTGGCTGACGCTGTCCGAGACATGGCGCGACGGGCAAGGCAAGGTTGTCCATCAGGCTGGCAAAGTGGTGTTTCCCTGGTTCACCCGGTCGATCTCCTGGTCGTATTCGCTGCCCGAGTGGGATCGCGGCGTCTATGCTTCGCAGGGGGTGGAGGCGATGTCCGGGGATTTGCCGGGCATCGTGACACGCAAGCGCCTGGTTGCGGATGCCCTGCGCGTGGCCGTCTGGCCGCGTATTCATGCTGTCAGCCGCGGCGATCTGGGCAATCCGGCTGCGGATGCAGTGCGGAATATGGCGGCTGTTCCTGAGGAGGCCGATCTGTCAGCGGAAAGGCGTCCTTACCGGCCCGGCGATTCCTTGCGGCGAATCGATTGGCGGGCCAGTGCGCGCGCGTCTTCATGGCTCGTGCGGGAGCGGGAATGGACGAGGCCGATGCGGCTGTGGCTTCTGGTCGATACGCAGCAGACGGCTTATGAAGGCGCACGCGGCCAAGCGCAATTTGAAGCGGCCATGGGGATCACGGCCTCGCTGCTGCATACCTGGGACAGCAGAGTGCTGGAGGCTGTCCTGGCAGTCCGTAATGACGACCAGCCGTTGTTTGCCGCTGGAGGGGCAGCGCGTCCTGTTGCGATGGGACAGCTGGCAGAAGCTCTGCCGACGGGCAGACGGCCAATTCATCAACGGTTGACCCGGCTGCTCGAATGGATACGGCCGGATGATCGCGTCATCGTGATTACTGCACGGATGGACGAAGATGTGCGGCGATCCGCCAGCATGGTGAAGCAGGCAACAGGGCAGCTGCAAATCTGGCTTCCGTCATCGGAGACGATGCCGGCTGCAGCAAGCCGGGTTGAGGAAGCGGCAGGCTCTGCTGCGGAATTGGATGTGGTGCGCTGCTGGACCGTTCAGGCGAGCCGTCCTGTTGCGCGGGCGATTCCTCGCCGCGCTGCGGACGAAGCGGGAGGGATTGCCCGTGCCTGAACAGACGCGTTGGTCGGGAAGCAGTGTCGGCAATTGGCTGTGCGCTGCGCTGCTGCTTGTTCTATTTGCAGAATGGCTGCGGCCGCTCTACGCCATTCCCGAGCTGACCGAGATCTATCAGTTGGCGCCATTCGTGACTGCGATAGGCGGATTTTTGCTGCTGCATGTGCTGGGAGTTCCCCTGTTTGCGTCGATGGCCCTGCATGGCCTCATTATTGTTGGCGTGGTGGCTTATTTTTTTTATGGAATGTGGATATGGGAGCCCGCTTGGTGGGGCTCGTACCTGGCACTGCTGCACTTCGATATCCAGGCGATGGCGACCGGCCGTTGGGCAGCGTTAAGCGGGGAAAATCGGACTGTGCTGTTCCTTTTGGGATGGGGCATGATTTTGTATGCGGTATACACGATTATGGCAGTCAGGCGTCAGACGGCATGGTTTGCTATTGCCACATTGGCGTATTTGTTTTTGATGCAGGCTTGGGCCGGGATTGATACGACCTGGGGAATTGTTCGTGCGGCAGCGGCAGGCTTGCTGCTGCAAATCAATCTGACGGTCTCCCGCTCGATCCGCAAGCAAGCCGCGGCGGTTCTGGCTGATGCGGCTTCTCCGCGCATTGAACTGCCAGGCCGATGGTTGGCGGCGGCTTCTCTGGCGACATGCATGTGGCTGGCTGCTGTGCTGGTGCTCAGCCCGGACAAGCCCCATACGCTGACTGAGCTGCCGTTCCCGCATGCAGCCTTCGCCAGCAGTGTCGGTTCCTCTTCGCCCGAAGCCCGGACCGGGTACAAGGGGCGAAGCGACCTTCTCGGCTTGCCTGTGCGTCCTGATCCGTCTATAGCATTTACGGCGACGACCGAGCAGCCGACCTATTGGCGGGGCGATGTCAAGTATGTGTATACGGGCAGCGGATGGGGAGATCGGTCGGACCATCCGGAAGCCCCCGGCAGTGTGAATTTGGCTGTGATCGGGAACGACGGCGGCGATGATCAGCTGTCGGCGATGCAGAATGCCGACGCGCCTGCGGGCATGCAGGAGCAAGAGGTTTGGCTGCATGACCCCGGCTTGTACGGGGAATGGTTCAGCGGCGGGCCGATCATCCGCATCGACGAGACGACGGACGAGCATGGGGAAGCGGTTGACCGGGGGGCCAGGTTCGCGCATTACAAGATACGTTCCGTCGTGCCGCCCGGCCCCGGCCTTATTGGGACCAGTGCGGATACGGCACTGCCCGACAGCAGAATGCTCGTGGCGGAGGATGAGCGCCAGGCCGAGCGGCTGGAGAGGGAGAAGCAGCATGCGCTGCAATTGCCCCCGGACATGCCCGTTCGGGTCGGCGAATTGGCCGCTGCCATTGTCGGTGAAGAACGCGATCCTCTTCTGGCAGCCGCGCTTGTCCGCGATTACTTGCGCAAGGAATATGCGTATACGATGTCGGAAACAACACGTCCCGCGGAAGGCGCGGATTTCGTCGATCATTTCCTGTTCGTGCAGAGACAAGGATATTGCGATCACTTCTCTACGGCAATGACGGTCATGCTGCGCACGCTCGACATACCTGCTCGGTGGGTCAAGGGATATGCGCCAGGGGAGATAACCGGGGTGGAGGATGGAAAGCTGGAAATTACGGTGCGGCAGGCTGACGCGCATTCATGGGTCGAAGTGTGGGATGAGCAATGGGGCTGGGTTCCCTATGAGCCAACACCGTCCTACGCGGCAGAGCTTGCGCCTGAGCCTGTCGATGCGTTCGGCTTGTCTTCCGCACCGGCTTCCGCGCAAGTGCGTGTGTCCCAATCTGGAGAGGCGGCCTTCCCTACGCACCGCCATTTGATGATGGCAGCGGGCTATTGGTTTTTGCTTGCCGTTAACGCTGCCGGCCGCTGGAATTGGTGGCTGTTGTTCGGGTTGGCGGGCATAAGCGGGGCGGGGCTGGCCTTGCTCGCCAGGGGGGCATCGTGGGTGCGGCGAGCGAGTGAACGCCGCCAACAGGGAAGCGGCAGCCTGATGCCGGCAGACAGCCGGGAGGCGCTGCTGGAGCAGTGGCGTATCCTGGAACGCAGACATGGCGGCCGACTGCCAGCCGAAACGCTGCTGGAATTCAGCCTCCGTATCCCTGCGCCCTCCGAGCAGGAACGAAAGCGCTGGATGAAACTGGCCGAGCGGCTATACCGCCTCGCATACCAAGATAAAAGCCGATCGTCTGACTGATCGATTGGTTCCGGCTGCGTTCGGCAGTTGGGCAAGCAATGGTGCAGCTTCATTCGCGGCAACGGCTAACTTAATGGTAGACCTACTATTTATTATTGGTAGCAATGACATGTAATTGTTATGATTAAGACAGTGAAACGCCACTTTATTACCCGTTTACTATTCATTGTTACGCTGACTTCCACTCTTTTTAGTAAATGGGTAATAAAATGGTGCTCAGGGCGCGCTTTTCGAGAGAATTTGTGAAGCTCCTACTATAAATTTATGGTAGCAGTATATGAACGCACGCCCAGTGGAACGAATGACCGCGCCCACGCGCCCGTCCAGCCAAGCAGGCGGATCAAGGAACCGCAGCAGCCACGCGCCGTCCAGCTGAACAATCGGTTCAAGGAACCGCGGATCACTCCGCTGCAGACCATTCCACCGGCAGCCGGTTAAGGCTGCAGGGATCGCCTAGCACGGGTGGCATAGAAACAATAAAAAAACTGAAAATTGAAATTATTATCGCTTAGTACTATAATGAGTTACACACCCAGATTTCATAGATCTAATTTCCGTAAAGGGGGTATTGATAATGACGAAACCCCGCAAACGGCAGCTGCCCATTGCGGAACCGCCCATCCAAGGCTTTCTCCATCATGCCTACACGCTGACGATCGGGGCCCATTATCCCGAGTTTTATCCGTGGTTTTACAGCAACTACATTCAATTGCGATGCTACAGAGACATTCCGAATAACATGCACCACGATTATCTGAACTTTTACAACTACGATTTGGCCAAGGACCTCTTTCCATGGCTGACGGTTGAGAAGATTTCCAGAGAGGTCTTCGCGAAAGGCTTCGGCGATATCGCTTCCTTCATCTGCGAGTGCCTGGATTCAGACTATTACCTGTATCTGTTCTTGGACAAGTATTTTCTGCCTGAACGCGACGAATATCAGACGCGACACTTTATCCATGATCATTTCATTTACGGCTATGACCGGGACGAGCGGCTGTTTGATTTTATCGGCTTTGATACAAGAGGGTTGTTTCGCAGAAGCCCGATTGCATTCGAAGATCTTGATAGCGCTTTCAGACATGCCGATCCCCGGCACAGCTGGCAGTCATACCTGTTCATAATGAAGTACAATCCGAACTACAGATCAGCGCTGGATCTCCAGCTTGTGATTGATCTGCTGGATGATTACTTGCAGTCGCGCAACACCTCGGAACGGTTCCGGATGTACAAGCAGCCGATTGATGCCGCATTTGGGATGGATGTGTACAACTCCCTGCAGGAATATTTCGAGCTGTTGCAAGAAGGTAGGGTTCGCTCGGACGTGCGCGGCGTGCACATCGTGCACGAGCATAAAAAATGCATGCAGGCCCGCTTGCAGTACATGGAGCGCGAAGGCTTCCTGAACGCAGCGGACCAGCTGTCAGAGGCTTATGGCGAAGTGGTTGCTCAGGCTCATTCCATGAAGCTTTCGCTTATGAAATTCGCGAGAATGGAGAATAAGGATTGGATCAAGTCGGTCATGGAGCTCATTGATCAGATGAAGGCCGCGGAGAAGCTTGTCCTGGAACAGGTGCTGGACAAGCTGCAAGCGCGCGAAGCCAGACCAGTGTCAGTTCCAGCGGTTCCTTAGCGTAACGACGCCAAGCGTCCGCTTGGCCAAAATTTCCTTAAGCAGATCATCGGTGGGCTGGTGGAACGTTGCTGCCCGAACGTCACGGTGCAGTCTTTCCAGCAGTCCCCCCTGATTCAACGAAGCCATGCCTTCCACCTGCATCGCGAGACGGACAATTTCGTTCGCCGTGTTGGTGACATAGTACTTCGTAATGAGCGATTTCTGAAACAAGTCGTCTGTGAACTCGCCGCGCGCCCGCTCTTCGTCGGCTTGCCTCGCGAATCCGCGGAGTTGGTTGGATGCGACCTCAAGCTGAATTTTCATCTCTGCCAATGTAAATTGCGGGCCCGGCATAGTGGCCAGATTCGTCTGCGAATACAGATCCCGCTTGCGCTTCATGATGGAGATTGTGTGCTCTACAGCGGATTTGGCTATACCTTGATACACAGCGGAGATCGCCAGTCTTGACCAGTAGGACAGCTCATTCGTATCCTCGACCCCATATCCTTCACGGCCAATGAGACGATCGTCCGGAACGAACACATCGCTCATTTCCACATGATGGCTCATGGAGGCTTTCATCGCAGACAGGTTCCAGGCATTCTTGATTTCGACCCCGGGATCGTCCCGGGTGACCATCAGCGCAGTCATGCCCAGCTTGCTCTTGGTATTTTCCTGATAGCCATAGACAGGCAAGTATTTAAAGCGCTCACATCCGGAGACAAAATGCTTTCTGCCGTTGATGCGATAGCCGCCCTCCACCTTGTCGATCTTGACTTTCACCAGTTCGAAGCCGCTTGCCTTGTTGAATTGGGACATGACATTAGGCTGGTTGAAGGAAGAGATGAACTCGCCGTTCTCGTGAACATCCTGGAACAATTGGCGCAGCATGGGCGTTTCGGGCATCCGGCTCAAGCCTGCGAGCGTGTAGTAATGCATCGCCATGCAAAGCGCTGTCGACGGACAGCCTGCAGCCATTTCGACAAGCGTGTCGAAAATTCTCTCAAAACCGTAGTTCCGGCCGCCGAACTCTTCAGAAAGCGGCAAAGCATGCAAGTTTCTGCTGACGATGTCGTCAAAATTTTCATGCGGGAAGCGGAAGGCTGCATCCACTTCATTCGCACGACTAAAAAAAGCCTCCTTCAGCTCCTGTACATCCAAAACCTCGAGTTTTTCTCTGATTCCTGGCAAAGCGCTCATAAGTTTCCTCCCTTTACAATCAGAATACAATTTACAATAAGGGCTTGACGGTAGAAAGACAAGCGGGATATTATGAAGTATGAATTTTCAGAAATGCGAAATTTGTCAGCTTTCTTGGTTCATACTCCAATTTTGGATCATTGTAGCACAAAGAATTCGATAAAGTAAGTATTTTCTGAATTTTTTATCTCGCTTTCGTAAGCGGTTACTTACGACGCTTATGATATATTCCTATTCATCACTTTGCAGGAGAGGGGGGGAACTAGTGACCACACACGAGAAAATTGGTGAAATTATAGGGACTGTGTTGGAAATTGACGCCGATCGAATGTCGCAGGTTGCCGGAGACGATGCGTTGAACGACCTGGGGATGGACTCGTTGAACTGTGTCGATATTGTGTTGTCGATTGAGGAGGAATTCGACGTCATCTTCAATGACGAGGAGCTGTTGTTGGAAAATCTGAATACGATTAATAAACTTGCGGAAACCGTAGAGCAGAAGCTCGGTCTGCATTCCGTAACTTGAGGAGTTGAGCAAGGTGGCACTGATTGAAGTGGATAATTTGGTCAAGGAGTACCAGTTGAGTGTCAGGCACAAGGGCTTGCTGGGCTCTATTCGAAGCTTGTTGATACCCGAGTACACCAAGAAAGTGGCAGTGGACTCCATCAGTTTTTCGATCGAGAAAGGAGAGACGGTTGGTTTTATCGGCCCCAATGGTGCCGGCAAGTCCACGACGGTGAAAATGCTCACAGGCATTCTGACGCCGACGTCCGGCACGATTACTGTCGGCGGCTTGTCCCCTTACAAGGATCGCAAGAAAAACGCCTCCAGAATCGGGGTGGTCTTCGGTCAGCGCACACAGCTGTGGTGGGATCTGCCGGTCGCCGACACTTATGATTTGTTGAAATATATATATAAAATACCAGATAACGTTTTCAGGGAAAATATGGAACTTTTTACGGATATATTGGGTCTCCATGAGTTTCTGAAGCAGCCGGTTCGCCAGCTTAGTCTGGGCCAGAAGATGCGGGCTGATATCGCCGCAGCGCTGCTGCACAACCCGGAAATCATCTTCTTCGATGAGCCGACAATCGGATTGGACGTAGTGGCGAAGGAGCAGATTCGCGAATTTGTCCGCACTGTCAATCGGGAACGGGGCACGACGATGCTGTTCACAACCCATGATATGTCCGATATCGAGAAGACGTGCAAACGGATGATCATCATCGATCACGGCAAGAAAATTTACGACGGCACCGTTGAGGAAATCAAGGAGAAGTACGGAAAAAGCCGTGTGCTCCGAGTCGAATTCAGTGAATATATCCCGAATGTCCAGCTGCCTGGCGCCGAGTTGATCAAGGAAGAAGGCAATAAGAAGTGGTTTGAATTCCAGAAGGATCAAACCCAGGTTTCCCGCCTGATCAACACACTTTCGCAAAAGTACGGCATTGTCGACATTACCGTGCAAGAGCCGGAAATCGAGGGTGTTATCCGCGAAATTTATCAGGGAGGGATACACCTCGATGAGACTTTATCTGGAGTTAGCTAAGAAGTCGTTCCAGAATCACATCGTCTATCGCGTTGATTACGTAGCCAGCTTGATCAATGCGATCGTGTTGATCTTCGTAAATATCGCGATCTGGCGTGCGATTAATGAAGAGGAGGGCGCGCTTGCCGGACTGCAGCTGAACATCCTGATCACGTATATCGTCATTTCGTTCTTGATGCAGACGGTCTATCAGATGGACGAGTATTATATCGAGGGCAAGGTGCGGTCAGGCTTGATTTCCACCGATTTGCTGAAGCCGATCTACTTCCGCTTGTACGTATTCTCCTATCATATGGGATCCATGCTGTTCAAACTCGTCATGCAGTTTATTCCGGCGATGCTGCTGTCGATTTTCCTGTTCCGCCTGCTGCCGCCATTCTCTACGCAGATGCTCTTGTATTTTATACTCAGCGCGATGCTCGGATATCTGGTGCTGTACCATATTAACTTCATCGTATGGATCAGCTCGTTCTGGTTTTACTGGACCTTCAGTCTCGTGACGATCAAGGACGCTGCGGTCATGATCCTGTCCGGGGCGCTGATCCCGATCTGGTTTATGCC
Organism: Xylanibacillus composti; assembly: GCF_018403685.1. Classification (NCBI taxonomy): domain Bacteria; kingdom Bacillati; phylum Bacillota; class Bacilli; order Caryophanales; family Paenibacillaceae; genus Xylanibacillus; species Xylanibacillus composti. Next base: position 12,104 of record NZ_BOVK01000076.1, on the reverse strand, counting down.
GACTTGGCTCATTGATTTTATCGAGATGACCCCATTCAACGCCATCTTCTACACGCCGATTTTGATTTATCTTGGGATGATGCCGGAAGATGAAATCTTTATGAGCATCCTGAAGCAAGTCATCTGGATACTCGTTCTGTTCAGCATCGGGCATATCTTGTGGAAGAGAGCGGCGAAGAAATTGGTCGTACAGGGAGGGTAACCGTGAGAAACTCGGGATTTTTTGAAATGATGAACTTGCTCTATCAATATTCCAAGCTCAGCCTGAAGGTGACACTGGAATTCAAGCTGGACCGTTCCATGATTACGCTTGCCATCTTCTGCCGGGAGATGATTGCGGTTGTAGTCATGCTGCTGATCTTGGCCCGATTCCTGCACATCCGCGGCTGGGACATGAATCAGCTGTTTTTCCTGTACAGCTTCCTGTTCTTGTCTTATAGTTTGTTTGTTTTTATTTTTGCCGGGGTGCGGGATTTCGACCAGCTGGTGCACAGCGGTGAATTTGACCGTTATTTGACGAGACCGCGGGGACTGCTGTTTCAGGTGATCGCGTCGAAGATCGACTTGCCTGCAACGCTTGGCCATGGTGTGGTCGGCTTGCTGCTATTCATGAATACCGCCTTCTCCGTCGGCATTATATGGAATGCGTCGAATATATTATTTTACATTTCCGTTATTGTCGGCGGCGCTGTTATTCAAGCATCCATCTTTATGCTGACGGCAGTCATGAGCTTCTGGGCGATTCGGATCGAGAATGTCCGCAATCTGATCTTCTTCAACGCGCGGCGAATTGCGGGATATCCGATCAGTTTCTATCCTTCGCTGATTCAAAAAATGCTAATTTTCATTGTGCCGTTTTCGTTCGTCAATTATTTTCCGACACAGTATTTCATACGCAGGGAAGATATGGAGCTGTTCTGGGACGGATTTATGTATATGACGCCGGTGGTCGGCGTGCTGATGTTCGTGGTTGTCAGTCTTTTCTGGCGAATCGGCGTTCGAAGCTATTCGAGCTCCGGCAACGCCATGTATTGATGCAGGGAGATAGAAGAGGATTTTTTATGAAGAAGGGATCTTTGAAAAATGAAAAAATATACAAATCTGATCGTGATCGGCGTCGTCTTGATTGCGGGCTTGAGTTACTTTGCCATACGCGCAATCAATTTTCAGGACTTGCTCGTCACCGTAGGCTACTACGATAAAAAAGTGACAATATTGAACACGGCCGATATCCACGGGCATTTGCGCTACAACAACGTCAACGGGGAGTACGTGACGCTGGGCGAGACGTATCTGGAGATGGGCTTGGCGTTGATGAAGGGCCTGATCGATGAAGAACGGGAGCGCAATCCGAATACGCTTCTGCTGGACAGCGGCGATGCGTTCCACGGGACGCCGGAAGCCGCGGTCGGACAAGGCGCAGGTTTGGTCGAAGCGATGAATCTGATGGGGTACGACGCGATGGTTCCCGGCAACCATGAGTACAACTGGGACTGGAATCGCGCGAAGGAGATTGAAGAAGAGATCAATTTCCCGATGATCAGCGCGAATATTTTCAAGGACGGGGAGCCTGCCTATCAAGGACATCTGGTGTTCGAGGTTGACGGGTTGAAGATCGGCGTGTTCGGTTTGACGACAAAGCAATTTCTGCAAAACATGCAGGTGTACGACACAACAGGCATTACGTATGAGGACCCGGTCAAGCATGCGAAGGAGCAGATTGCGCTGCTTCAAGAGCAAAATGTAGATGCCATCATCTTCCTTTCGCATCTGGGCGATGACATGGACAAGGAGCTGGTGCTGGAGCATGGCGTGGAGGGCATCGACTTCATCCTGTCCGGTCATGGGCATGCGCTCTACGAGAAGGTAGAGAAAATTAACGATACGTTCATCGCGGAAGCAGGCAGCTACACGACACATCTTGGGGTAGCCGACATGTACTTCCGCAACGGCAAAGTAGACAAGGTTGTCTGGTCGATCAGGCAATCGGCTGACACCAGCAAGGAGGACCCGGAAATCCGTGCGATTGCGGAAAGATACCATGCGCTGGCACTGGAGGAAGGAAAGCGCATAGTGGGCACATCGCCTGAGGTGCTGGACGGTCTGCGATGGAATGTGCGCACGAAAGAGACAAATTTCGCCAATCTGATCACGGATGCAATGAGAGAGGTCGGCGAGGCGGATATTACGCTGTTCAACGGCGGCGGCATCCGGGAGAGTATCGATCAGGGAGAGATCGATCTGTACAGCATTTCGAGCGCCCTTCCGTTCGTCAATACTTTGGTGACGGTGGAGCTCAAGGGGGAAGTGTTGTACGAGGCGATTGAGCACGGTTTGAAGACGTGGCCATACGGCGCGAGCAACGGCGGATTCCCGCAGGTGTCGGGCATTAGCTACAAGATCGACGGCTCCAAGCCGGCGGGCAAGCGTCTTGTCAGCATCACGAAGGACGGGCAGCCGCTCGACAGGGAGCGTACCTACAAGGTGGCGATTACGGACTATCTGCTTTCCGGCGGTGACGGCTATGACATGCTGAAGGATGCGAAGGTGCTGTACCGGGGCGAGCTGTTGAGCGATATGCTGGCCAAGTATATTGAATCGAAGGAAGTCGTCAATCCGCAGATTGAGGGCAGAATCGAAGTAGTGAATCAACGGTATGCAGACAATTAAGGACAGTTTCTGTCCTACCTATGAACAAAGGGAGAGTGTGAAACAATGACGACTTTAACCAAATACGAGAATATTACTCTGGAGCAGGAACTGGTTCTGCAGCTGTCGCAATTCCGTACAGCAGACAAGGAACGTGTCGAAGAAATACTTGGCCAAAAGCTGGATCTAGCTGAAATTTTGGGACATCTGACCTACAACCGGACAGCGGGCATCGCTTATCACACGCTTCGTGCGATCAATGCGCCGTTTTTCAATCGTGAATTCGAGATGGTGCTGTTCCTGGTGCATCAGGTACAGGAGCTGCGCACGAAGTCGCACAATCAATATATTACGCAAATTGCGAAAGCGATGAAGGAGAGCGGCATTCCGCATGCCTTCCTTAAGGGATCGATTCTGGCTCACTCGATCTATCCGGCAGGCTGCCGCATCTCGAGCGATATCGATATTCTGCTCAATGGAGACGATCTGACGGCTTGCAGCAATGTATTCAAGGAGCTCGGCTTTATTCAAGGCTTCCACGATGAGAATCAAAATATTGTCGTGCCTGCTACGCGAAGAGAGCTGATCAACTATCGGATGAACTATGGCGAGGTCGTGCCGTTCCGGAAGGTGGTTGACGATCCGGGCATTAATCTGATTGAGATCGACATCAACTTCTCGCTGGACTGGCTGCCGCACGGTACGGAGCAAGCGGTTAGCAACTTCATTGCGCAATCGGAGGATTACACCTTCGACAACGGACAAAAGGTCAGTGCGCTGCCCAAGGAATATTTCCTCGCCCATCTGTGCGTCCATTTGTTCAAGGAAGCGCAGGTCATTACATGGGTGGAATGGCAAAGAGACATGGGCTTGTACAAATTCGTCGATATTTACGGCTTTTTGACCGATCCGAACTTGAGCATCAACTGGGAAAAGTTTGTTCAAATCTTGACCGAGAACGATATTGTGGAAGATTGCTATTATGCGCTTGAATATACGCGCACGTTCTTCCCTGTCCTCAATGAGAATCAAGGATTCGTCGACATGATGGCACGGATTAAGCCTGCCAACACCGATTATTTGGAGCAGGTTATCGATGGCGGCAACCCTGATGTGAAGTACAAGTGGAAGAAGGATCTGTTGACGCGCTTCTTCGACTTGAAACGGATCGATCTGCTGGAGAAGATGTAGATTGGACGACGTGGATTCGCGGCAGCAAGCGCCAGTAGGAGGTAGGTGAACGGATGAGTGCGACACACGAAGTAGAGGAGATCAAGGCGTTTTTGCGAGATGCTGTAGTCAGGCTGGTCGAGGAACCGGATGCGCTTGGCGACTGGAAGGATGACACGAAGCTTGACGATCATTACAATTCGATCATCATGGTCAACCTGATGGTGGAAATCGAAGACCGGTTCGGGATCGTGTATGAGCCTCACGAGATTACAGTAGATTACTTCAGCACGATTGAGGTCATGACAGACTTTATCTTGCAGAAGCTTAGTGCGAGCGAAGCTTCATAATAAGGAGGCGGATGAATTGAGGTTGGAAGTGGACTGTCCTGTCACCCACGCCGAAGTCAAGAAGACCCTGCAGTATCAGCTGCGCTTTTATTTTCCGGAAATTACGAGTGTCACCTTCCAGGACAACCAGCGCGTTGTCCTGGAATCCGAGACACCGTTGCCGGAGCAGAAGGTAAAAGCTTCGATAGAGAAAAGTCTGCGGAAATTTGCCAGAATCAACGAACGGATACAGAGCAAGGTGCTGTTCGATTCCGACAGCGACCAAGCGCAGGCTTATACAGAGCAGCATGCGCCGGAGACGCTTCAAGCATCCTTCCTGGAATCGGTAGATAGCTTGCTTCAACAGCTGCAGGCAGGCACCGGACGCATGGGTGAGCCGATGTTCGGCGAGCAGACATACAAGGTCAGACCCGGCTTGAACGTATATGCCAACGAAACTGCTGTGGTTCTGGACGCACTGGATCGCTTCTTTATGACGGTGCTGCAAAAGGCGTTTCATGCGGAAGAGATGAAGCCGCCTTCCATGATCTCTTCTTCTGTTGTAGATCGTGCGGGCTATTTCAAGACGGGCTGCCAGCATATCAGCTTCGTCTCGCCGATCAGCAATGATCCGGAGGTGTTCGACGAGTTCCTGCCTTTCTGGAGCGATGCATCGGACGAGAACGGCATCTGCCATGACGAGCGGCTGCGGCAGTATACGAAGGTGCCGAAGGATATCTTGACGCCGGCTATTTGCTTGCACAGCTATCCGCTGTTCGAGAATCGCAAGATCGAAAGCGGCGAGATGGTGACGCTGTCCATGTCGGGTTCAGTATTCCGCGACGAGTCCGGCAATCTGAACAACGAGGAGCGGCTGAACGAATTCAAGATGCGGGAAGGCATCTTCTTCGGAGCGCGCGACAAGCTGATCGGCATTCATCCGGGTCTGGTCGCCCTGTTCGTAATGTGCGGGCATGCCTTCGGCTTCCGCTATAAGATTGAGACGGCGAACGATATTTTCTTCGACGAGAATGCGATGCAGCAGTTGCTTAGCCAGCTCGTGTCGGACAACAAGATTGAACTGTCCGTATACAGTGAAGAGAAGCAGAAGTATATTGCGATTGCTTCGCTGAACAAGCATCATCAGCATTTCTCGAAAAACTTCAATATTAACGATACAAACGACCAACCGGTCGATACGATGTGTATTGCGTTCGGCCTGAGCCGGTTTGTGTACTTGATGATGGAGCGTGTGAAGCGGGAAGGGCTGCATGCGTTCACGCAATCCCTGCTGGCGAAGCGCAAGGAAATCGACAGTTGGAACGGGGTGAAGGAATGGAAGCCAGTCGCACAGCTCGAAGGATAGTCGAGAATGTGCCCCGCTATTACGAGCCCTATGTCAATGATTGCTTTCTGAATGCTTATGGTTCGGTCCTGGCGCATATGGGGCATAATCCGGAAATCATATTGGCCGATTACCTGTCCTTCATGTTTGAGGAGGACACCGGCTATATCGGCGCTACTTACTATTATAAGCATTATGCTTCCGTAGAGTTTACGGAGGAAGAGTTGAACACATCGTTGGAGCTTGTGTATTTTCCGGCGACGAGCGTATATGATCCGGCTGGACCTGCAGCGGGGAAAGGGGCAGCTGACGGCATTACGATCCGCTGGTATATTCATGACGATTACGAGGTGGCTGCTGAGCGGACCAAGGAGCTGATTGACGCGGGCAAGCCGGTCATCGCCTTTGTCGATATGCATGAGATGAATTATCATCCGTATTATCAGAAGGATCATCAGCTGCACGCGATTCTGATTACGGGCTATGATGAGGAGCAGCGCAAGTACGACCTGTTCGACAAGTACAAGATGGGCAATTGCGACTTTGACGGTCAGCTCTCGTATGACGATATTCGCAAAGGACGAACGGCAGAAATCCCGATCGTCAATCCAATCGTCGGCGAAATCAAGCGTCCGGTGCGCAACCTGTGGGTTGAAGTGGACGCAAGCGAAGGCTTTGCGCTGACGGAGGACAAGCTGAAGTCGATATTGCGCAAGAGCCGGGAGACGATGCTGGGCGAGCGCACGATCTTGGGTCATGCTTGCGGTCTTGCCAGAATCGACGCCTTGCGCCAGTCGCTGATCAGCAAGAAGGGGCAGGAGCTCGATGAGAAGACGGTCTTCATGCTCGGCAACTATTACCTGCAAAATTTCAAGGGCATCAGCCGAAGCCGCCTGCGCTTCAAGGCTTTCCTGGAACAAATTGCGGACAAGCTCCCATCGGAGCCTGTACAGGCAATGATCGGCGATCTGGAGGAGTCGGCCAAGCAGTGGCAGGTATCCTCTACGCTGGCGCTGAAGCTGGCCCGGTCCAAGCGGGAATCGATCCTGGACGATCTGAACCGGCAGCTTCAGCTTATCGTGGAGACGGAAGGACGGGTTGTGGAGCAGATGGCCCGTGTGATCTAAAAGACTGCAGCGGCGAACGCGCCAGCTCTGCTGAAAAGCGGAAGCGAGCGCGTTCGTTCGCGCTTTTGGCCGAGCAGCGCTAACGATGGAGTGATGTATACGAATCGTCAGCTATTGGGCAGCCATTCAGGCGAGAAAGCGAATGAGCTACTGGGTTGTTCACGCTTCATGTAGAATAAGAGGCAGAAGGAGTACGGAAATAGAAGGGAGCTTGCCGCAATGAAGTTCAAGGAGACTGTCACGTCGGAGGAAGCGCTTCGGGAGATCGTCGATTATCCGCGGGAGGTTGTGCTTCGCAAGGAAATCCACAGGCTGGACGAGCATTGCAAGCAGTTCATCAGCCAATCGCCATTTCTGATGATAGCTACTTCCGATGCAGACGGCTTGTGCGATGTGTCGCCCAGAGGGGATACGCCGGGATTTGTCAAAGTGCTGGATGATTGGCATCTGGTCATTCCCGAACGGCCTGGCAATCGCCGGGTCGATTCCATGCGCAACATCTTGTCCAATCCGCATGTGGGCCTGATCTTTGTCATTCCCGGTCTGAAGGAGACGCTGCGGGTGAATGGACAGGCTTGCATCACCAAGGACCCTGAGCTTCTGCAGCACATGGTGGTCAAGGGCAATGTCCCCGCTTTGGCCATCGGGGTTCGCGTGGAGCAATGCTTTCTGCATTGCGCCAAAGCCTTTATCCGCTCTGGCTTGTGGGAGCCGGAAACGTGGCCAAGCGAGGATGAGCGTCCGGTCCCTGCCGAAATCCTCGCGGCGCATGCGAACATGCCGGACATGACAGAGAAGGAAGCAGAGTCGTTGCTCCATGAAAGCTATACCCAAAGGCTTTATTAGTTTACTGAACGACATTTGGTACAAGCGTTCCTCTCTCATTGGGAATGATAAATCTTGACCAGCCAAAACCCGGTTATATATAATGAGTTCTATTATATGGAGCAGGCTGGTGAGCGAAGCGAGCAAGCCGCTCGGAAAACTAGGAGGAAGCGGAACCGATATGGACAAACCGAACGAAATCATTGTCGTTCTCGATTTTGGAGGGCAGTATAACCAGTTGATTGCCCGCCGCATTCGCGATTTGGGCGTGTACAGCGAGCTCCTGCCGTACAATACGCCAGTGGAGAAGCTGAGAGCGCTGCAGCCAAAGGGGATTGTATTCTCCGGTGGACCGGCCAGCGTATATGGGGAAGGAGCGCCTCAGGTCGATCCGGCTGTGTACGAGTTAGGCGTGCCGATCCTGGGAATCTGTTATGGCATGCAGCTGATGGCGCATCAGCTCGCCGGGAAGGTTGAACGGGCCAAGCAGCGCGAATACGGCAAGGCGCTTGTCGATTTTGTGGCGGAAAGTCCATTGGTAAAAGGGCTGGAAGCGCAGCAGCAGGTGTGGATGAGCCACGGGGACTTGGTTATTGAATTGCCGGAAGGATTTGTGATCGATGCGAGCACGGCGCATGCGCCGGTGGCGGCTATGCGCCATCCGGAGAAGAACTGGTTCGCTGTCCAATTCCATCCGGAAGTGCGCCATTCTGTCTATGGCAACGACATGATTCGCAACTTCCTGTTTGAAGTGTGCGGCTGCGCAGGCAACTGGAGCATGGAATCGTTCATCGAAGATACGATTCGCGACATTCGCGCGCAGGTGGGCGACCGCAAGGTGTTGTGCGCGTTGAGCGGCGGGGTCGATTCCTCGGTGGTGGCGATCCTGATTCACAAGGCGATCGGCGATCAGTTGACCTGTATGTTCATCGATCATGGCCTGCTGCGGAAGGGCGAGGCCGAGAGCGTAATGGAGACGTTCGTAGGCAAATTCGATATGAAGGTAGTCAAGATTGATGCGAAGGAACGGTTTATGTCCAAGCTGTCCGGCGTTTCCGACCCTGAGCAGAAACGGAAAATCATCGGCAACGAATTCATTCGGGTATTTGAAGAGGAGTCGGCAGCGCTGGGTGAATTCGATTTCCTGGCACAGGGCACGCTGTATACGGATATTGTTGAAAGCGGAACGGATACCGCGCATACGATCAAATCGCATCACAATGTCGGCGGCCTGCCGGAGGATATGCGCTTTGAGCTGGTCGAACCGCTGAAGGCGCTGTTCAAGGATGAGGTGCGCAAGGTTGGCGCGGAATGCGGCCTGCCGGATGTCATCGTGCACCGCCAGCCATTCCCGGGACCGGGGCTCGCGATCCGTGTGTTGGGCGAAGTGACGGAGGACAAGCTCGAAATCGTACGCGAATCCGATGCCATCCTGCGCGAAGAAATCGCAAAGGCCGGACTGGACCGCGAAATCTGGCAGTACTTCACCGCGCTTCCGGACATGAAGAGTGTCGGCGTCATGGGCGACGCTCGCACCTATGCCTACACGGTCGGCATTCGCGCCGTAACCTCAATCGACGGCATGACTGCCGATTGGGCGCGCATCCCATGGGACGTGCTGGAGAAGATTTCGGTGCGCATCGTCAATGAGGTTGAGAACTGCAACCGGGTCGTGTACGACATCACCTCGAAGCCGCCGGCCACGATTGAGTGGGAGTAGCCGTACGGACGCCTGTTGGCATTCGGATAGAGCGGGAATACGGCATGCAGAATTGAAGCGTCAACCGGAAGAAGAAGATGAACATCACATTGCACGGGCTGGCCTTGTGGGTCGGCCTGTTTTTTTATGAGCATCTGTCCGTGCAGGATTCCATAAAGCTGGCAGGCTGGCTCATCTGATCTTAGTGGATGGTGGAAATGGTACTAGTACTATAAATGAATGGTAGTGATTTCATTAAAATGGTGCACAATGGCCGCTCTCGTGGCGATTTATTACCCTTTTACCATAAAGAGTGGAAGTGAGGGTAATAGATAATAGTATTTTCTTCATTAATGGGCAGTTTCGTGTGGTAATCGTGCGGATTTTATGAATTGACTACCACAAAAGAATGGTAGAGGTATCATTATTGATCGAGGCGCTGCACTGCAGTAAGCCAATTGGCGTGCGCATATGAACGGCAGCGTGGGAAGATCGCGCTCTGGGTATAGATGAACGGCAGCATGGGATGGTCGCGCTCGGGGGCAGACGAACGGTAACATGGAAGGAGCTACCTGTAAAGCACAGCATGAACTAGACCGTGGAGCCAATTAGCGTGCGCATATGAACAATACCAGGCAGACGGAGCGCCAAGCATACAAGGTCTATGACGGTAACGCATCAACACGTATCGCCTAAGCCGGAGGGGAACTAAAAAACAATCAATAATTGGAACAAATGGTTTTTGACCAATAGTTAAACACAGTAAAACGCTTTCAAAACTCCAATACCCGAACGTTAACTCGGATCAAACCGGAATAATGTTCGGAATTTCTATTGACAAAACTCGACAGTCCTAGTTACAATGTGGAGGAATGACAAGTACATATGCTTTTCGTATAATCTCAAGAATTGGCTTGAGAGTCTCTACGAGATCACCGTAAATGATCTGGCTACGAAAATGAAGACCTCGCTCTTGCGTGCAGGCAATGACGCATTCCGACCGGCAGAACTAACGCCCCGGAGGCGGTTGAGAGAGCTGCTGCTTGCAAATAAGAGATCTGACGATGCGGCTCCCTGGTCGGCGCAGCTAGCGCAAGCACTTGGAGAACAGCTTCACATGATCGGCATTTGCAAATTTGCGTGATTGTGTGCGCGTTGGATGCATAGGATCTTCCTTTTGTACGAAGCCTAGAATGAGAGATATTCTAGGTTTTTGTCGTTCTTATTGGTTTTACAGGCACTATTCTTTTATGTTGAGGAGGATGGCAGTTGGAAAATCAGAAGAACGTAAGTGCAAATGAAACAGGTATCGCCAGGTATTTCGAATTTGCCAAGTATGGTACAACGTATCGCAAGGAGTTTGTCGCAGGTCTGACCACTTTCCTCGCGATGGCGTACATATTGGCGGTCAACCCAGGCATGCTGTCAGATCAGACAGGTCTGGAGTTTGGCGAAGTCTTCACTGCTACCGCGGTTGCGGCAATCATCGGTACTTTGGTGATGGGGATTGTAGCCAAATTCCCGATTGCGCTGGCACCGGGGATGGGCTTGAATGCATTTTTCGCTTACACAGTTGTATCGGATTTTGGGATGGGTATTCCTTGGCAGGATGCATTAGCAGGTGTGTTTATCTCCGGCTTGATCTTTCTTGTTCTGTCTTTTACGGGAATCCGGGAAACGATCATTAATGCGATTCCGCAAGGTTTGAAATACGCAGTTGCTGCGGGGATCGGGTTGTTTATTGCTTTCATTGGTCTTAAGAACGCAGGCATCGTGGTAGCGGATCCGGGCACAACGGTGGCGCTTGGTTCTTTCCATGACGGCGGCGTGTTGTTGGCCTTGTTCGGCATTGTCGTCACAGCGTTGTTGATGGCGCGCAGAATTAATGGCGGTATCTTTTACGGGATCGTCATTACGGCAATCGTCGGCATGATCTTCGGCGTAGTGGATACGCCGAGCGCGATTGTGAGCGCGCCTCCGAGCCCGACAGCATTCGGCGCCCTCTTCGATCCGCTGTTCAGTATCGAGTTCTGGACGGGGAACATGTGGATTGTCATCCTGACCTTCCTGTTCGTCGATTTCTTCGATACAGCGGGTACGCTGGTCGGCGTGGCCAACCAGGCCGGTCTGATGAAGGATAATAAGCTGCCTCGCGCGGGTCGCGCATTGGCATCGGACTCCGTTGCCACCATGGCTGGCGCAGTAATGGGTACTTCGACCACAACTTCCTATATTGAATCCTCCGCTGGTGTGGCGGCGGGCGGCAGAACGGGATTTGCTGCAGTGGTTACCGCAGGTTTCTTCGCATTAGCCTTGTTCTTCTCGCCGGTGCTGGCTGTGATCAGTGGCACCGTAACAGCGGCAGCACTTGTTATGGTAGGTGTGCTCATGGCCTCCTCGCTTGGAAAGATCGAGTGGGAGAAGATAGACGAAGCGATTCCGGCATTCATAACCGTACTGGCCATGCCGCTTACGTACAGTATTGCGACAGGGATTGCGATGGGCTTCATCCTCTACCCGTTGACGAAGTTGGTGAAGGGTGAAGGCGGCAAAGTCCACTGGACCATGTATGTGTTGTTTGTAGTCTTCCTGCTGTACTTTATCTGGTTGCGGGAAGCGTAAGCGCCTCAGGCCGGCATCAGGCCGGCTGGTGAAAAAATGGTACCAAGCTCGTGGTTTCAGCAGATGGCTGGAATGGCGGGCTTTTTCTATTAGTAGGGAGAGCGTGGATTGCCTGTGTGGGTAAGCAGGAGGACGTTCTACTACTGCCGTTCTGGCTCTGAATGGTGGGAATAACGGGAAAAAATGCTCTAAAGTTGTCACGATCCATGGTTCTAAGTAGATTAGCGGAAATTCTTGGTCTTATATGCTTCGTTGCTCTAATGAAATGCGTGTTGATGCTTGAATAAGTCCCTTTTATTCCTCTATAGATATAGACTTGGGTAGTGTCAATAAGTTTG
>NZ_BOVK01000075.1 GCF_018403685.1 Xylanibacillus composti | reverse complement strand
CACAATTATACGGACTCAACTGTAATAGCCGCCGTTGTAGTAGCCTTCAATATATACAAAGTAAGTTCCGGGAGTCATCTGAGCCCGAATATTGCTTGGAATGACGTGAGAGATATAGGGAACCCATGAAGCAGTATGCACACCCGAATGATATACAAAGTTGCCTCCTGTCACTTGAGAGATTGCAAGCTGATAGTGTCTGACATTGTCAGCTTTTTCAAAGTCAATTGAAGTAGGGGGTTGAGGGTAAGGATAGCCATTAACAGGATTAAGAATCTGAATTCCGCTGGCGGCAATCGAAGTAGAAGCAAGGCAAAGGGATACGACAACAAATGCAAGCAAAAGAAGTGATACTTTTTTTGATTTTCCTGCAAGAGACATGAATTAAACCTCCTTGTATTATTGGATGACTGTTTTTGTTGATGTGCCGGCCGGCAGTTTAAGTAATCGCCACATACAATTTTACTGCAAAAGAATATATTTACAATGGGTCTATCCTACTAAATAAAAAAACACCTCCCATTGTCCATCAGAAGATGTTAATGAGAGGCAGGGCCTAGGTCTATATAACTTCAATATGGAAAATAGTTTTCACTATACTCGTCCAAAGGTGAACCTAAATACTCACTCTTGTATTCACTGATATACCAATCAGTTTCGAACTGAGCTCTGCCGTCTTTGCTTACGCTTTTTTCGATAGGAGTTAAGGTTAGTGTGTATCGTATATACTTATTGTCCTTATAATACAGAGCGTGGTACAAATTGCTTTCGCCAGGTATGGGGTCTACAGAATAAAGAACCCCTGGTGTATATCGGTAGTCATATGAATAATAATAGCTGGGTGAATAGGGATCAGGCTCCTGATCCATGGGTAAATTCGGAATGATCGGATCATCCGGGTCGAAATTACGCAAGACGCGGGCTTTCTTCTCATCCGTTTCTGTTACTACTACTTGATTATTGAAGGAGTATGAAATCTTGGGTTGTTCTTTCCAAGCTTTTTTGGCTTCGGATTCCGCAATATAGACGACTCCTGACCACTTTTCCCTGACCTTTACCAAGGCGCTAGTATTAACACCCATTCGCTGCAAGTCCAATTCTCGAAAAAACCTTCCTCCCCCGTAAGAATCATTGACAAGAATAGGGTAGGTCCCACCCAAATACTCTGCAGTCATCGCTTTTAATATACTAATCTTCATCTCGTCTAATTGATCATTCTTAACTGTTGTTGGTTGAATATCATATATACGCGGGTTTATATACACGGTTTTAGTTGAACCGTCCCATTTGACTTCAGCGCTTAAAGCGTGACCAATATCTGATACAGGCAAATAGGTTTTACCCTGATAAACAAGAGGTGGGGAATCCAGGGATATCGCCTTACCATCCACTCTAATTCGAAAGTCATCTCGGAGGAAAGCCTCGACTTTCTTCAAGCCATCAGATGCATGAACTCCTGCTGCAAATGAGCAGGATGCTATGGCAATGGCTAGTCCTACTTTGGCCTTGCGATTCATAGTGATAGTCGCCCCCTTATTTCCTAAGCATCTATTCATATAGTACCATGAAGAGATTGGAAGGAATAGTCCTTTTTATACAGGAGAAAAGGATGACACAAGAAAAGAGATATTATGAAGCGAAGAATAGGCTTGTGATAAGCATAATGAAAAAATGCTGACAGCTATTGCTGTCAGCATTCACACCCTCTATTTACATATAGAATATGACTGAGGGCATCATAAAATTAATCGATAAAACCTACGTTATCGAGATAGCGCTTCAGCATAGCGGCCGCTTGAGCACGATTAGCTGTGGATTTGGCATCGATGGAAGTCTCAGACATTCCGTAAACGATGCCTTCTCTTACAGCAACTGCAACTTCATCTCTAGACCAGGCCAACTCGCTCGCATCCTGGAATGGAGCAAGAGCCTGGGCTTCTTGAGCTGCAGTCAACTCAACCGATTTGCCAGCGTAAGCCAATGCACGTACCACCATGGCAGCAAGCTCTTCACGGGATATTGCGTTGTTCGGACGGAATGTGTTGTCCTCATAACCATAGATAATACCCGCGTTTACAGCTGCTGCTACTTCAGGAGCGTACCATGCGTTAGCGCTAATATCCATAAATGCTGCGGAACCAGCACCTGTTGGAAGACCAAGCGAGCGAACTACCAATGCTGCGAATTCTGCACGTGTAATGGAGCGATTCGGTTCAAATTGCGAATCCGAGACGCCAGACACGATCAGCTTATTAGCAAGCAAAGTGATATCATCCGCTGCATAATGGTTAGCAGGTACGTCGCTAAAGCTGTTGTCCAAAGTGATAACCGTGTAAATGCTGTTGCTGTTCCGTTTCAGCGTCGCGATGGAGTTGCCGTCGACAACACTGAAAGTAGATGGAACAAAAGAAAGCTTGTTTGTCGAAGGATTGAACACAACGCCAGTGGCTTTCTTAGCATCTACAGACTCATTCAGCGAGATTGTACGGGACACATAGGTGTTGCCAAACGAATTAACCGCAACTGAATTGCCGTTTCCTTCAGCAGACACTTTGAATTCAATTGTATCAGCAACTGCTTTCGCACCAGCAGCTTCTACTGCTGCCGCTACTGCATCAGCGATACTTCCAGCTACCTTCTTCATCTCTACTTTAATTTTCATATCAACGACATCAACACCTAGGGAGTCAGCCAACTGATCGAAATCAAAGACAGCGAGTGGGAGCGTATAAGTAACGCCATCACCTTCGATGGTGATAGTAGCTCCTGCAGGAGCATTGATCATTGCAGATACTGGCAAAAGAACCGTATCACCGCTAATCTTCACAACTACATGACTGCTCTGCTTGAAAGCTTGCTCCAGATCGGAAGCAGATACCTCAGTACCGGTAAGTGTGATTACGCCGTTATTCACCGAAGAGAATACGCCGCCGCCACCTCCACCACCAGTGTTACGACGCGGCGGTTGCGGAGCTTGAGTCACTTCCGGCTTGTAAACCAAACGGCTTACAGTAGGTTCTAAATCCAATTCCGTCGGATAGAAGTACTTGAAGTAAACAGGATCGTATACCACACCGCTAACTGTGAAATCATAATCAAAGCTGAAGTGGTAGTATCCGTCACGATAAGTACTGTACGTTACTGATGTCACCGTTTCCAAGAATTTATGATCAGCTGAATATACTGCAATGGATACAGTATTCGTTTCATCATCAATACCCAGACTACTGTGGAAATACACATCACCAGTAACTGTCCCGTCCGCATTTTCGATAAAATCACCGAAGAATGCTCCAGCAAAGGCTAGAATCGGAAGCAATAAAGACAGAAGCATAATTGCAGCCATAGAACTAGCTGTTTTGGTAAGTATAGTCTTTTTCATTTGCATTTCACCTCCTTTCAATAGATTTAAGAAAAAATAGATCATTTTTCAGAAAAGTAATAAATAGACATTAGCCATAATATCATAAATGATACAGGAAGGGAATATGGAAGGTTTATAAAAAGTAGAACAGTATATGGAAAGCGTTTTCTTCGGATGATAGAAAGATGAGATTTGTTCTCCTAAATTATGACGATTTATCCATTTTCCATAGAGAGCTTGTGATTGATATGCATGGAAGGTATAATGGAATTGCATATATCGAACTATGTTGAAAATTAGAAATTAGATTGAGTTATAATGAGGAGAGATCGACGTGCAAGATGAAATTAGTCTGAGGGAAATTCTTGAGGTGCTTTGGAAGGGAAAATGGATTATAGCTGCGATAACAGCTGTATCGGTCATTATAACAGGTATATTCAGTTTTTTAATAATATCTCCTACTTACGAGGCAGTCTCTACAGTGCGTGTTGACCTTTCACAACTCGATCAAATGAATCATAAGTTATACTTAAATTCCATTGCAGAATCTCTGAAAACGGATGTAGCGATGAATCGAATTATTAATAAACTAGATTTGCCACATGATGAGTACTCGATTAATTCAGTCCGTAAAAGTATTAAAGTTGAAGTAGTAGAAAACACAAATAATATTAATTTACGGGTAAATGGCCCAAAACCGGAACTAATAACTGATATTTCGAACCTAATGGCATTTGAGATGGGGGCCAGATTTGAAATATCTGACCGTTCACAGCTCATAGTAAATGCACGGAAAGAACTTGAGACTTTGGAAGACTCGATTAAAGTGAAAACATTCGAATTGGAAGAAGCGAATTCACAGTTAGTGAATACACCAGAAAAGTTGATTACCAAACAAACCTTAGCAGATGAAGATTATTTACGTGCTATTATTAGCGAAGGAACCTCGATCAATGAGCGGGAATTAGGAGCGTTGCAACTAGAGAGTGAAACAATTAATCCACTCTATACAAGTCTGAAGTCACAAATTTCGGAAATCACACTGGAGTTGACTCGGCAACGGACAAGTAAACAAAACTATGAAGAAGAGATTGAGAGACATAACAACATTATCTCTGAATTAGAACAGCAGCTTCTGCGGGAAGATCTTAATACGAATAATTCACAGCGCTTATTAAGTGGATTTAATGCAGTATTTATAGCACCTGCATTAGAGCCATCTGAACCAGTTGCGCCGAATAAAACACTCAACATAGCCATTTCAGTGGTTATAGGAATAATGATCAGTATTTTCGTGATTTTAGTCATGCACTATATGAGAGCAGAAAGAGCTGTTAAAAGTCAGGAATCAATAGAAATCAATTAAAGAACTCCATAACTCATTACTTTCACAAGTGGAATGTGATGAGTTTTTTGCTTTAGGAGGCATTGGATATGACGAAGTTAGGAAGAATAGCAGCGCTAATAATAAATGACGCCATGTTGATTGCTGGATCAGTTTTTGCTGCATACCTATTGAGATTTGATTTTCAAATAGTTGATAGATACTTTAACGTTTTGCCTTATGTTATTCCTATTTACATTGTGCTTATGCTTATTAGCTTTTATTCATTCAAGATTTACAAACGCATTTGGCAATATGCAAGCGTAGGTGATTTGATTTCGATCTTCAAGGGAGCAATATTAGGTTCAGTATTTTTTTATACCATTCATCAATTTATAGTTCATTATTTTTACGCGCATATCGTAGTACCGAGAAGTATTTATCTGCTTTCAACGATATTAATCTTTATGTCTGTCGGTGCTTCCCGATTTCTATGGCGAATTTTCCGTGATAATTACATGAAGATACAGCCACATCACCGCAAAGCATTAATAGTGGGTGCAGGGGAGGCTGGAGTACTGGTAGTTAGAGAACTTAAACACAACAAAGCTGATTTATATCCTATTGCATTTATTGACGATGATCCCCATAAACAGAAAAGCGAGTTAATGGGCGTCCCAATTGTAGGTACAAGACATAATATACCACAAGTAGTACGGAAATATGGCATACAGGATATTATTATAGCTCTCCCATCATCTTCACGCACAGAGATCTTGGATATCATTAACATATGTAAAGAGACAAATACCCAGATTAAAATAATACCGAGAGTTAACGATCTGATTCATGGTAAATTTACAATAAATATGATTCGAGATGTGAGTGTGGAAGATCTTCTTGGAAGAGAACCAGTCCAAGTGGATATGGAAGAGATTGCTGGCTATCTTAGAGGTAAAGTAGTACTTGTCACAGGAGCTGGTGGTTCGATTGGCTCCGAAATATGCCGACAAGTAGCAAATGTACAGCCGAAACGATTAATTTTGTTGGGGCATGGAGAAAACAGTATATACCAAATTGAGATGGAATTGAAGAAGGATTATCCTAAATTAGCGCTATTTCCTATTATTGCTGATGTGCAGGATAAACCCAGACTGGAAGAAGTCTTTATTACACATAAACCGGAAGTTGTCTTCCACGCAGCAGCACACAAGCATGTACCTTTAATGGAACAAAATCCAATAGAAGCTATCAAGAACAATATTCTAGGAACAAAGATCGTTGCGGAATGTGCGGATGAACATGGAACGAAAAAATTTGTGTTAGTCTCAACAGATAAAGCTGTCAATCCTACCAGTGTAATGGGTGCTACCAAACGAGTTGCAGAAATGGTTATCCAGCATTTGAATGCACAAAGTCAGACATCATTTGCTGCAGTTCGTTTCGGTAATGTTTTGGGCAGTAGGGGAAGTGTCATTCCATTATTTAAGAGACAGATTGCCCAAGGTGGGCCGGTTACAGTCACTCATCCGGAGATGATTCGTTATTTCATGACGATCCCAGAGGCGGTTCAGCTTGTGATTCAAGCTGGTGCACTTACGAAGGGGGGGGGAAACCTTTATATTAGACATGGGTAAGCCTGTGAAAATAGCGGATCTTGCGCACGATTTAATCCGGCTATCTGGCTTGGAACCTGGTAAGGACATACAAATTGAGTTTACAGGAATGCGGCCAGGAGAAAAATTGTACGAAGAATTGTTAACCAATGAAGAAGGTGCGGTTGCTACGAAACACGATCGTATATTTGTGGGAAGATCCTCTGATTTAAATCAAAATAAGTTGAATAATCAGCTCAGGAAGATTGAACTTTTAGTCAATAACACAAGTGGTCGATATTCAGTCGATATTAGATCTCTATTAAAGGATATTGTTCCGTCCTATCAACATGACATAGACAAATCAGAAGTGGACCGAAAGCAGTTGCTCGAAAAAATAAAGGCTTCTATGGAGATTGTTGCAACTCTTGAAGAAAAAATAGATTAATAATTTAAGGAAATGCTGGGGTGGGGCTTCTTGGAGATTGGTAGACTATTCATCAAAAGGATAATTGATGTTTTCGGTAGTTTTTTGGCACTCTTATTCTTAAGTCCGATTCTGTTTCTGATTGCTATTTTGATTAAACTGGACTCTAAAGGCAGTATTTTTTACAAGCAGTTAAGATTAGGTAAAGAAGGACAGGTGTTTGAAATAATTAAATTTAGAACGATGATTGTGGGAGCGGAGAACATCGGAGATGGATTGAAGGTTAGAGGTAACCAAGATTCGAGAATTACGAGAATTGGAAGAGTGCTTCGCGATACAAGTTTGGATGAACTCCCCCAATTAATAAATGTGTTGAAGGGTGATATGAGTTTGGTAGGCCCCAGGCCGCCGGTGCCTCATCATCCATACAATTATGAAGATTACAGTGAAGAACAAAAAGTCAGGTTCAGTATGAAACCTGGTATTACTGGATTATCTCAGATAACGGTTAGAAACTCGGTTTCGTGGGATGAGAGAATCCTTATTGACCTTCAATATGTAAAAAGTTTTACTATCAAAATGGATATTAAAATAATGATTGGAACGATTTTTAAGTTATTGAAACGAGAAAATATATATTTGTCTGAAAATCAATATACGAATTGCAGGAGAGCTGACAATGATTAATATTAGGAAATTCGAAAAAAGAGATATTCCTTTTAAGGTAAAGTGGATAAATGATCCTGCGATCAATAAGTACCTGCATTATGATCTGCCGTTAACTGAAGAAAAAACAGAAAAATGGTATGAGACTCTGGAAGAAAGACACGATCGAATAGACTATACGATTTTCTATCAAAATAAACCTGTAGGAATCATCGGATTTTTAAATATTGATAAACGAAACAGAAAAGCTGAGTATTATATTTGTATAGGCGAATCAGCATATCTAGGTAAAGGTGTAGCATTACAGGCAACTGATCTCTTAATTCGTGAAGCAAACAAGACACTAGGGCTAGAAAAAATTTACCTATTTACTGAAATCGGAAATGTAAGAGCTCAGGAGTTTTTCAGAAAAGTTGGCTTTGAAAAGGAAGGATTACTGAAGAAAGATCTAATTTACAATGGGAGATACATTGATAGATTTATTTATGCTCTAGATGTGAAACTCTATATAAAGAATAGTAACGGTGTAAACATAAATGAAAATTAGACTGGATTGCCATACGCCGATTCAGAAACTCGAGGACGAGTTTTTTGGGAACACAATTTATGTGAAGAGGGATGATTTATTACCTCTATCATTTGGCGGAAATAAATTGCGCAAGGCTCTCTTGTTTTTTGAAGACATCAAGAGAAATGGTGCAAATTGTGTTATTACTTACGGCAGTGAGAAATCCAATCACTGTAGAGTGATAGCTAATATTGCTGCTGTCAACAATATACCGTGTTATATAATATCGCCTAATGGGACCAATGGCAGAAGTAATAATACTGAACTGATTCTAATGTTCGGTGCGAATATAGTGAAGTGTCAGTTACACGAAGTTCAAGAAACAATCAATAATCAAATAAGCCATTTAAGGAGTTTGGGGTATTTACCTTACTTTATACAAGGTGGTGGGCATGGAGATATAGGAACTCAAGCATATGTTGAAGCCTATAATGAAATTGTGGAATATGAAAGGAGCCAAAACATAAGTTTTGATATGATATTTCATGCTTCCGGCACAGGTACAACACAGGCTGGTTTAGTATGTGGCAATATAATAAATGGACATAAGAAGGAAATTGTAGGCGTAAGTATTGCTCGGAAAAATCCTAGAGGAAAAGAGATAGTGATTGAAAGTGTAAAAAGTTATCTGAATGGAAGAAAGTTGAAAAGTGAGGGAATCTCCGAAAATTCTATTGAATTTATTGATGATTATATAATTGATGGATACGGAACAATAAATGATTCAGTTATTCATACAGTAAAAGATATAATGATAAAGGAATGCATTCCTTTGGATTTGACTTATACCGGAAAGGCGTTTTGGGGAATGAAATCGTATATTCGAAAAAAGAGAATTACGAACAAAAACATTTTATTTATTCATACAGGTGGTACACCTCTTTTTTTTGACAATTTGGGGGCGTTATTGAATGGGTGAGAAAATTAATATATTAATCCTAAGTTGTGGTACGAGGAACAAGATCGTACAATATTTCAAAAACGAATTAGCGGGTAAGGGAATGGTTATGGCGGCAGACTCCAGTCCATTTGCACCTGCTTTATATGATGCCGATAAGTATTTTATTGTACCTACAATTGATGACAATAATTATCTGGAAACAATATTACAAATTTGCAGTGAGAATGAAATAAAAGGCGTTCTATCCCTAATAGACCCAGAGTTATCTATAATTGCGAAGAATAGAAAAAGCTTTTTAGAGATCGGGACAATCCCGATTGTTTCTGAATATGAAGTCACAGAGATGTGCTTCAACAAGTATAGCATGTATCAATATTTAGTCGGAAGTGGCTTTAATACTATGAAGAGTTTTATAGATAAGGAACAATTTATTTTGGAACTCACGAATGGTAATATCAACTTTCCTGTATTCGTTAAGCCGATTAAGGGTAGTGCAAGCTTAAATCTAAACAAAGCTTCTTCATTAGAGGAGGTTGATATGTTGTTCGAGCGTTATAACGACTTAATGATACAGGAATTAATGAAGGGTAAAGAGTACGGTATTGATGTGTATATAGATATGTTCACTAGAGAACCTGTATCAATGTTTGCAAAAGAAAAACTAAAAATGAGGGCCGGTGAGACAGACAAGTCCAGATCAATCAAAGATGAAGAATTATTCAATATGATTTATCGATTTGTGGAGAAAACAGGACTTATCGGACCGATCGACATTGATATCTTTAAACAAAACGGTCAATACTATATCTCTGAGATAAATCCTCGATTTGGCGGAGGATATCCACATGCTTATGAATGTGGAGTGAATTTCCCTTCGATGATAGTAAACAATTTACTGGGAGAGCAAAATCGCAACCAAATAGGCCAGTATAAAGAAAATATATTTATGATGAAATATAATGATGTGAAAATAATTGCTGGTAATTAAGAAGACAGTTTTGATTAAAGAATTTAGCGTCAGTGTAGGTAGGAATTTGTTTCTGTGCTATCATTGAAAAATTCTCTTGTCGTAAAAAAACTTGGAGGAGTTTTATTCAAATGGTAAAAGGAAATATGCAAGAAGAAAAGGCTCATCAAAGTTTTTTATTTTGGTTAATATTGTCCTTTGCATTGGCTTTTATATTTATTGCACCTTTCTATAAAGGGTTATTCAACGGAAATAGTTTCTTTTTTGAAAGACCAATTTACACAGCGGTAATGTGGGGATCCGTAGCACTAATAATTGTTTCTATTTATCTATTTACCAAATGGAAGCTACAAAACCATCGTGATATTCTAGCAATAGCGGTGTGGTTCATTCCGATATGTTATCTTTTATCAATGATGAACGCAACTTCAAAGCATCTGGCCTCAATTGAACTGTATATTCAAATTTTGTGTGCGATTTTTTTCTTAATAGGAGCTTATTTTACCAGTAATAATGCCGTTACAGTGATATTGCGTTATGGTATAGTCGTATCTGGATATGTGGTTGTTATATATGGATGGATGAATTGGTTTGGGAATGCAGAGTATCAGGACGCAGTATTAAATGGTCGAATGGCAGGGGTATTTCAATATCCAAATACCTATGCCGCTTTTATGACGTCGATTCTAATGATTAGCTTACTATATTTACTCAAAGCAAGGAAATGGTATGAGATTGTTCCTCATGCTTTGATGATTTTCCCAATAATATTTTCGTTTGTACTTACCTTGTCAAGAGGCGGATATGCAACTTTTGGGATTATTTTGATTCTATTTCTATTTCTATTTCAATGGAAAAAGCAACTGTTAATATTGGTTTATGTTTTTATGTCCTTTGGTACATCCTTAATTTTTTATAATCCAATAGTTTTAATTCACGAGAAAGTACAAAGCGAGAGTAGTCAATCGTCATCCATAGAGGGTTGGTCTATTTTAATTGGTATTTCGATAGTATTTGCGTGTCTAATATGTGCGTTTCAAATCATGTTTTTCAGGAAATGGGAAAAGAATAATAGTGAACTCATTGTGAGATGGGGAAAAAATTGGGTAATACCAACCCTATTGCTTTTTGGAGTAATTATTGTTGGGCTTATTATTTTTACTTTTGGAAGTATATCTGGACTGTTTCCGGATAATATTCAAAAGAGGTTAGATGGTTTTTCGAATATCGCAATTAAAGAAGATGCCCGTTTAACTTATATTAAAGATGCTACCGAGATAATTCAAGACTCGCCTATATTGGGAGCAGGGGGAGGGGCTTGGACAAGACTATATTCGCAATATCAAAGCTACCCTTACACAAGTAACCAAACCCATACCTTTTATATGAAATATTTGATTGAAACAGGAATATTGGGTTTTCTTGTTTTCATGTGTGTGGTAGGTTATGTATTTATTGTTTTCTTTAAGAATTATTATAAAGAGTCCTTAGATGAAAATAACAGGTTGCAGTGGGTATTTCCTTCATTCGCACTCCCGATATTATTTCACAGCGCAATTGACTTTGATATGTCCTTTGTTTATTTATCAGTTATGATTTTCTTCTGTTTGGGCGTCATGGTCTCAAGAGACAATTCAAATTTGTTACAAACGGCAAATATAAATAAAATCAGTAGGTTTAATTTAATTTTTCCTAGTACCATGTTAATATTAGCGGTTGTAGTTTTTGTAAATACTTCCTTGTCTGTTCGGGCTAATCAATTGTTTTCTCAATCAGTTGAAACCGCAAAAACGAGCCAAAATTACAATGAAATAATTAAGCCATTGGATCAAGCATTAAAGTTGAAAGGAAATAATCCAGAGTATAATTTATTCAAGATAAACATGCTACAGCAATTGTACGCACAGACGAAAGATGAACAATTTGCTAACGAAGCTAGCAATTTGCTGCAGAATGTACGTAAAGTAGATAGATATAATCTGCAGATGATTCATCAACAATACAATCTGTATATTGCAAGCGGTAAGTATGATCAAGCTATTGAATGGATTGATGGACACCTCGAATACTTTCCCTGGGACGAAACACTATATAAAATCGCAATTCAACTTCATTTAGAGTTAGGAGATCATGCAAGGCGAGATGGGGAAAATCTCAAACAAAGATATTACTGGGATAAAGTGGAGGGATATGTAGGTAAATTAAGGGGTTTATATGAAGATAATCAAATGCCCGAAAATATTATGAGGGGATATAATTACAATACCAAACTTGAAATGGGTTTAACGCTAGGAAAGGTTTTTTATTTAGACGGTAGGTATCCAGAAGCGATAGAAGTATTGAAAGAAGTAAGGGTGTCCAATTTTTTTGAGAATTATATTAACCGAGAAATTGCAAGATGGTATTTAGCATCACTTTATAAGATTGGTGAGAAAAATGATGAGTTGTACAATAAGCTAATAGAGGAATATCCCGAAGAAAGGCTTGAAATACAATTGATACTAGAAGAACAGCTGTGAAGGAAATAAATGATAATTGGTTTAAAAGGGTTATTTATTTTATACTATAGGGTGAAATTATGAATGTATTGTTTCTGACAATTGGTAAGATCACTAGCATTAGAGAACAAGGAATTTATACGGATCTGCTTAAACAATTCAGAGACCGTCATCACCGGGTGTATATCGTAAACCCGACCGAAAGAAAAGAGAATAAAGCAACAGATTACAGAATCGAAGAGGGTATTCACATTTTGAGGGTGAAGACGGGTAATTTAACAAAGACTAATATTTTTGAGAAAGGTATATCAACTTTACTCATTGAATCATTATTTATCAAGGCAATAAAAAAACACTTAAACTCAATTCGGTTCGATTTAGTAATTTATTCTACGCCTCCTATTACATTTGAAAAAGTGGTTGAGTATGTAAAAAAGAGAGATGGGGCAAAAGCATACTTATTGTTGAAGGATATTTTCCCACAAAATGCGGTTGATTTGAATTATATGCGGAAGAATGGTTTATTGTATAAATACTTTAGATCTAAAGAAAGAAAACTATACCAGATCTCGGATTATATAGGGTGTATGTCAAAAGCAAATGTTGAGTATATTATAAACAATAATCCAGATATTAATCCAAATAAAATTGAAGTATGCCCTAATAGTATAATGCCAAGTGAAGTATTAAAAGATGAATCTTCCATTAAAGCTGCGCGATTGAAGTATAATATTCCATTAACGAAAGTAGTGTATATTTATGGAGGCAATCTTGGAAAACCGCAAGGAATAGATTTTTTAATTCAGTGCCTGGATTCAAATAAATTCAATGACAAGGCTTATTTTATTATTGCGGGATCTGGAACAGAGTATAGTAAGATTAAACGATATTTTGATATGAACAATCCGACGAATGCAAAATTGATTGAGTACTTGCCTAGACAAGAATACAATCTTTTGGTTCAATCATGCGATGTAGGGCTAATATTTTTAGACAGACGCTTTACAATACCTAATTTCCCATCCCGATTACTAGGTTATATGCAGGCTTCAATGCCTGTACTAGCTGCAACAGACACTAATACAGATCTTAGGTCAGCGATTGAAGAAGGGAAGTTTGGATTTTGGTGTGAAAGTGGGGATATTCTTGCTTTTAACAAGAACGTAAAGACACTTATAGATGATAAAGTCAGAGAAGATATGGGGAATAATGCAAGGGTATACTTGGAAAATAACTACACGTCTAAACATACCTATGATGTAATCATTCGCCATTTTAAATAGAAAGGGTGTTAGCGGTGCTTAAAAACAAGACTCTACTAATAACAGGGGGGACCGGATCATTTGGGCATGCCGTAATGAGAAGGTTCTTGGAATCAGAAGTTAAAGAGATCAGAATTTTTTCTAGGGATGAAAAAAAACAAGATGATATGCGTAAGCAATATAAGAGCGATAAGCTAAAGTTCTATATAGGAGACATAAGGGATATTGGTAGTGTGAAAAATGCTATGTATAATGTTGATTATATTTTTCATGCTGCTGCATTAAAACAAGTTCCTTCGTGTGAGTTTTTTCCACTGGAAGCAGTGAAAACTAATATTCTTGGTACAGACAATGTACTTAATGCTGCCATTGAATGTGAAGTAAAAAAAGTTATATGCTTATCTACTGATAAAGCTGCGTATCCTATTAATGCAATGGGAATATCTAAGGCAATGATGGAAAAAGTGTTTGTAGCCAAATCAAAAACTGTTCCGTTTGAAAGGACCGTGATATGTGGGACAAGATATGGAAATGTGATGGCCTCGCGCGGATCAGTTATACCACTATTTATTGAACAGATTAAAAGTGGACAAGCCCTTACGGTGACTAATCCTAATATGACAAGATTTTTGATGAGTTTGGAGGAAGCGGTTGAATTGGTGGTTTTTGCCTTCGAACACGCCCAAGCAGGGGATATCATGGTGCAGAAATCGCCAGCTTCAACTATCGGAGACTTGGCTCAAGCGATTAAAGATCTGTTTCAAATAGATAATGATATTAAGATTATTGGAACTCGACATGGTGAGAAACAGTATGAAACGTTACTCACGAAAGAGGAAAAAGTCGTGGCTGTGGACATGGGTGATTTTTATCGGATTCCAGCAGACCAAAGAGACTTAAACTATGACAAATATTTCATTGAAGGCGACCAAAAACTGTCAACGGTAGAGGAATACAATTCTCACAATACTAGAAGGCTTTCTATTGAAGAGATTAAAGAGAAATTGTTAATGCTAGATTATGTTCAAGCGGAACTGAGAGGTTGGAGAAAATAATGAAAGTGTTAGTAACAGGGGCGAAGGGGTTTATTGGGAGAAACTTATTGGCGCATTTAAAATCTATGAGGCAATTTGAAATATATGAGTATAACAGGGAATCAGAGACACAAATTCTAGACGTATACTGCCAAGAAGTCGATTTTGTCTTTCATTTAGCAGGGGTGAATAGGCCCGAAGATGAGTCCGATTATATGAAAGGTAATTTTGAATTTACTTTAGAATTATTGAATAGACTGGAAAAATATGGAAACACATGTCCAATTCTTATGTCTTCATCAATTCAGGCTCAGTTGAATAATTCTTATGGGATAAGTAAAAAGGCAAGTGAAAACTTGCTTTTTCAGTATGGGGAAGAAACAGGTGCGAGAGTGTTGGTGTATCGCCTCCCGAACGTGTTTGGAAAATGGTGTAAACCTAATTACAATAGTGTAGTGGCAACATTTTGTTATAATATTGCTCGAGAACTCGAAGTTAAGGTGAGTGATCCTTTAACAACGTTAAATTTAGTATACATCGACGACGTAATTCATGAGTTTATTCGAGCACTACATGGTAAAGGGAATTTTTCTGGAAAATACTACGAAATACCCAGTGTTCATCAAGCAACTCTTGGTCAAATTCTAGATTTAATTCGATTTTTTAAGGAATCTCGCCAAAATCGATATGTTCCAAAAGTATCGAATAGCTTTGAAAAACAGTTATACAGTACTTATCTAAGCTATTTGCCAACAGATAAGCTGAGCTATAAATTGAAGATGAATAAAGACGATCGTGGATCGTTTACTGAGTTTCTTAAAACCCCAGACAGAGGACAGGTATCGGTGAATATTTCCGGACCAGGAATTACTAAAGGGAACCATTGGCATCATACAAAGGTTGAAAAGTTTTTGGTTGTAAAAGGGGAGGGTGTCATACGTTTTAGACAGATAGGGTCAACTGAAATTATTGAATACTACGTAAATGGTGATGAACTCGAAGTGGTTGATATTCCACCGGGTTATACGCATAATATCGAAAATATAGGAGAAAGTGATATGGTTACTATTATGTGGGCGAATGAGGAGTTTGATCCGGAAAAATCAGATACGTACTTTTCGGAGGTGTAGTGATGAAAAAATTAAAGGTAATGACTGTAGTAGGTACTCGTCCTGAAATTATTAGACTTTCATGTGTGATTCGTAAACTAGAACAATCTGATGTTATTGAACATACCCTTGTGCATACTGGCCAAAACTATGACTATGAGTTAAACGAAGTATTTTTTAAGGACTTTAATTTAAGTAAACCAGATCATTTCTTGGATGCTGCAACAGGTTCTGCAGTCGAAACAATAGGTAATGTTTTGATAAGAATAGATAAAATTTTGGATCAGGTAAAACCTGATGCATTTCTGGTACTAGGAGATACAAATAGCTGCTTATGTGCTATTGCTGCGAAAAAGAAAAAAATACCGATATTCC
The DNA here is from genome assembly GCF_018403685.1 of Xylanibacillus composti. Taxonomy (NCBI): domain Bacteria; kingdom Bacillati; phylum Bacillota; class Bacilli; order Caryophanales; family Paenibacillaceae; genus Xylanibacillus; species Xylanibacillus composti. The sequence goes on along the minus strand of NZ_BOVK01000075.1, from coordinate 20,667 downwards.
ACATGGAAGCAGGAAATAGGTGTTTCGATCAGCGGGTACCAGAAGAAACAAACAGAAAAATTGTAGATCATATTGCTGATATCAACCTTACCTATAGTGATATTGCTAGAGAATATTTACTACGCGAAGGTTTGCCTGCAGATAGAGTGATCAAAACAGGAAGTCCAATGTTTGAGGTGTTGGGTTCCAAAAAAGGTGAAATTGACAAATCAAATATTCTCAGAAATCTTAATCTGAATGAGGATGAATATTTTGTTGTTTCCGCACATAGAGAAGAAAACATTAATATGGAAGGAAACTTTACGGCTTTAATAGATAGTCTTAATACTATTGCCAACAAATATTGTTTACCAATTATTTTCAGTACACACCCTAGAACAAGAAATATGTTAGAATCAAGAAAGAGTGAATTAAGCCCTCTAATTCAAACAGTAAAACCACTAGGGTTTATTGACTACATTAAACTCCAAAAGAGTGCAAAAGCAGTACTAAGTGATAGTGGTACTATAAGCGAAGAAGCATCAATATTGGGACTGAAAGCACTCAATATTAGAGAGGCTCATGAAAGACCAGAGGCAATGGAAGAAACTTCAGTGATGATGGTAGGTTTGGGGAAAGATCGTATCTTACAGGGGTTGAAGTTACTTGAGAATTATAATAATCAACCCTTAAGAATAGTTTCCGATTATAATATACCAAATGTCTCAGAAAAAGTCGTAAGGATTATAATTTCATATACAGATTATGTGATGAGAACAGTTTGGAGCGCTAGAAACTCCTAGAAAATGGCCGTGATTGAAAGGCGGAAATATGAATATCATAAAAACGTCAGTTCTAGTGATATGTTTTAGTTTGTTTATTAGATTATTAGGATTTGTTCGGGATATTCTGACAGCTATGAAGTTTGGTATATCGGAACATATTGATTTATATTTTACAGCTTTAACGTTCATAACAGTAGTGCCAATTTTAATGTCACAATCCATTCAGGATTCGATTGTTCCAATATACAATAAGATACTAAAGAAATACAACATTGAATATATTAACAACCATATCAATCAATTGGTTTTTGTAGGACTGGCTTTCGTATTTATATTGAGTATGGCGTTTTATTTATTTATCGATGATATTTTATCACTGCTTATGGGTAATACAAATTCAATAAATTACAGTTTACTATTAAGATTATGCAAAATAGGATTCCCAATTGCTATTTTTTCTATTATAGAAGCAATTTTTTTAGGATTCTTGTTAGCAAAGAAATTCTATTATATAACAGCTATAAGTAGTATACCTTTAAATCTGGTATGTATATATTATTTGATTGTATATGGAAACGACCAAAATATCACAATGTTTATGGTCGTAACTTTATTGTCATATGTTGCAAAGTTTGTTGTGACTTATTTTTTCGCAATTAAATACGGGTACAAATTTAGGCCCAAGGCTACGGTTAGTGATTATCTAACAGAGAATATTAAAGTGATTGCCCCTACTATGATAAGTAGCTCGGTATTTTTGATTAACACTTATTTGGACAGATTTTTTGCAACTGGAATGGAAGGAGGGAGTGTCGCTGCTATAGTTTATTCTGGTAAAGTGATAACATTAATGCACAGTATAATAATAATATCTATTGCTAATGTTATATTCCCTAAATTATCTGAACTTAAAAATGACACAGTTGAACAGCTTAATACATTTCTAATAAGCAGTAAGTTGCTGACGTTTATATCGTTACCACTGACATTTATTGTTTTATTATTCTCGAATGAGATTATTAGCACTTTATTCGAAAGGGGATTATTTGATAGTAGTGCAGTTAGACTAACTGGTGAAGTACTAAAGTGGTATGCGCTTGGATTTCTTGGATATGCAATTATTGAGAAGTTTACTCGTTATGCATATGCGAACCATAAATCTTGGCAGGCAGTAATTGTTGGAATTGTTATTATCAGTAGTAATATTATATTAAATGTGATGTTATCCAAAAATATGGGTCCGAATGGAATTGCATTGGCAACATCTTTGAGTTTTTTTATAGGCGTGCTATTCTATTTTACATTCTTAATTAAGGAGAATGAAGAAAGTAAGAAACTAATATTCGCTAGCTTAGTGACATTTTTAAGGGTAATAATCGCAACTGTACTTTCATATCTGATAGTGCGGAATTACATTGCAAGTAACTATTCATTTGCAATTGATCTATCGATATTCGAAAAACTGATTTCTCTATCATTTGTCACTGCTAAATCAATATCCGTATTCATATTCTTAATTATTCTTTTAGAAATAAGAAGTCTGATTAAATGGATACGGAGAAAGACAACTTAATGTAAGGAGGGAGGGATATGAACCGTGTAACAACGGATAAGTTATATGAAAAACTAGTTGTCTATATAACTTTAATATCGTTATTTCTTTCAATTGAGACAATCTATAAGAGTTATAATGGATTACTTATTGCAATAACATTAAATGTAATTGTTTTCATTCTAATTTCAATTATTCATCTTAAAATGAGATATAAATATAATTTAATTATCTTCTCTCTTTTGTTGATGTACCTACTGTGGCTTATAATAACTGGTTTGAGTAATAACGGTAACACTGTAGTGTTCGATTTAGTGCACTGGGTATATCTAATTTTATTTATCGTTACACTGCCCAGTTTAAATGACGACTTGAGTAGAAATATTGTTATTTTGAAAAAGGTAGGGTTTGTATTTTTATTATTCGCAATTATTTTTTTGGTCTTAAATTTTAGCCATATCACATTTGGAGTAAACTTATTGAGTAATAGTAATAAGTTATTGTTAAACGAGTTGTTATATAATATTAATATTGACGGCTACATTATATTTTATTCTACAGTAATTTGGACTGTAATGTTCTATATATACAAAAATAAAAGTTACTTAGTTTATGCGCTTATTTCACTTCTCATACTTCTGATTTCCGGTGTGCGAGCGGCAATAATGGGATATATAGTTTTCGTGCTAACAAATATTCTTTTATCACAATACAAAAAGAAGAGTTCAACTAAGTTGAAAATCATTGTAATTATCATATTCATCCCCCTCATTATCATTTTAATGTCTTTAGTTATGATTGATCACATTAAAGAAATTGAGTTTTTGGAATTAGACAAGATCTCATCGGGGAGATTTTCTATATGGGGGCAGTCAATCGAACTTATATTAGAAAAACCTTATGTAGGGCATGGAATGCGAGGTTGGGGAGAAGTTCTTGGTTCCAACCAAGACCATTGGAATCCGCATAACTTTGTATTAACAATTATTTTATCATACGGCTTTATTGGTTTTACAATCTATATGTTGTTATTTAGTTATATTATTTTCAAAGCACTAAGTATCTACAAAAGTATTAAGGACATTTCTCTGAAAGAAAAAATGTTGATAAACTTAATATCCATCAACTTTTCACAACTCTGCCTATTCATTACTAATGTCGGGTTTTATGGGAGTTATAATTTAGAGTCAATATTTTACATGGTATTTTTAACAATAATGCTAAATATCATCTTTAAATATAAGCTTGGAGACGCTTGATTTTATACCGTTTTGTTCAGGTCACCTTATATAGAACATGTGTTGATCTTCGTTTAACTGTAAATGGGCGCTTGTAAAAAAAATGAAGGAACGGTAGCCGTTGTGAAGCGAACCGTATTTTCTGAGAGGGGAGACCATCAATTTGACATCAAATAGAATCTTTTTATCTTCACCACACATCGGGGAGTATGAACGTGTTTTTGTGGAGGAGGCATTCTCCACTAATTGGATTGCTCCTTTAGGCCCTAATGTGGATGCATTTGAATACGAACTGGCAGAATATGCAGGGGTAGCTGGAGCGGTAGTGCTTTCATCCGGTACTGCTGCAATTCATTTGGCATTAAAACTACTAGGGGTTCAGCAAGGAGACTTGGTCTTTTGCTCATCACTCACTTTTGTAGCAAGTGCTAATCCCATCCTGTATCAAGGTGCTACACCAATATTTATTGATTCCGAGCCCGAAAGTTGGAATATGTCTCCTAAAGCACTGGAAAAAGCTTTCCATGACGCTCAACTTTCTGGAAAGTTTCCTAAAGCTGTTATTGTTGTTAATCTATACGGGCAGAGTGCGGATCTAGACCCCATCATGGAACTATGCAACTACTATAATGTTCCAGTCATTGAAGATGCCGCGGAATCGTTAGGGGCGACATACAAAAGTCGAAAGAGCGGGTCAATTGGATATTTTGGAATCTATTCTTTTAATGGTAATAAAATTATAACAACATCAGGTGGCGGAGCGCTGATTTCAAATGATCTTGACGCGTTAGATAAAGCACGTTTTTGGGCAACTCAGGCTCGTGAACCAGCCAAACATTACCAACATATTGAGTGCGGCTATAATTATCGTATGAGTAATGTGCTGGCGGGGATTGGTAGAGGACAACTGCGTGTATTAGAGGAACGCGTTCGTGCAAGAAGAGAAGTAAGTCAAGTTTATTTAGAGAGATTATCTAAGTTTAAAGGTATATCTTTTATGCCGGAGGCGACATTTGGAAGATCAACAAGATGGCTGACTGTAGTGACTTTAGATCCACAGTTGATTGCAGTAACTCCATCGGAAATTATTAATGAGCTAGAAGCCGCTAATATTGAGTCTCGGCCTGTATGGAAACCTTTACATCGTCAACCTCTTTTTGAAAAATGTCTTTATTACCCGCATAAAGAACACGAAAGCATCTCAGATATATTGTTTGCACGTGGTTTGTGTCTACCATCTGGATCTAATATGAGGACTGAAGATCAGGAAAAAATTATTTACCATTTGGAATCAATATTAAATAGTGGAATGAAAAAGTATTAATAAATCAGCAGATGCTTTGTACTGTTAGGCTTTATAAAAAATCAAGGTTCGATGTAGGTTGCACAAAAATAATTCGATTTCCAGACTGATCGGAGAGATGGAGATTGCGAAACATAGCTGTAATCGGCACAGGTTATGTAGGGCTTGTTTCTGGAACATGTTTTTCAGATATAGGCAATCGAGTTGTATGCTGTGATATCGACAGCATGAAAATCGATATGCTGAAAAAAGGCGTAGTCCCCATCTATGAACCGGGATTGGAAGAGGTTGTACAACGCAATATTAAGGCGGGAAGGCTTTCTTTCTCCACAGATATTCCAGTAGCAATACAGGAAGCAGATATCATATACATTGCGGTGGGAACACCAATGACGATAACTGGTGGAGCCGATTTACGATATGTGACATCTGTCGCAAAGACGATTGGTGAAAACATGAATGGCTACAAAGTCATAGTCAATAAAAGCACTGTTCCAGTTGGAACAGGCCGGATGGTCGAACGATTGATTCGAGAACATTTGGGTGATCCATCTCTAGAATTTGATGTTGTTTCGAATCCAGAATTCCTGCGAGAAGGATCTGCCCTTGCTGATTGTATGAATATGGAGAGAGCTGTTATAGGGGCTACGAGTGATAGAGCTGCTCAGATCATCGCTGAATTGCATCAACCCTTTAATACGGAGATCATGATTACAGATTTGGAAAGTGCAGAAATGATCAAGTATGCGGCAAATTGCTTTCTAGCCACAAAAATCTCATATATCAATGCAATTGCCAATATCTGCGAACAAGTTGGTGCGGATGTAACAGAAGTGGCAAAAGGGATAGGTATGGATTCGCGTATCGGCAGTCGGTTTCTGCAAGCAGGTATTGGCTATGGGGGCTCGTGCTTTCCGAAGGATACGCATGCGCTTGTACATTTGGCCGAATCAGTGGGTTACGATTTCAAATTATTGAAATCTGTAATCGCTGCTAACGATGCCCAGAAGCTTGTAGTAGTAGATAAGCTGATGCAGGTACTTGGGGATTTGAAGGGACGGACGATCGCGGTCCTAGGATTGGCCTTCAAACCGAATACGAATGATATGCGGGATGCGCCGTCTTTGCAAATTGTCCCCGCTTTACTACGCAAGGAGGCGCAATTACGATGCTATGATCCGATTGCGATTTCCGAGGCAAAGGTGCATTTTGGCGAACGGGTTACCTATACAAGTGATGTCGAGGAATGCTTACTGAACGCAGATGCGGCGTTGATTCTAACGGAATGGGACCAAGTCAAAAAGCTTGATCTTGGGAAGGTAAAGAAACTAATGGCTGCACCTATAATCGTGGACGGTAGAAACTGCTTTCCATTGAGGCAGGTGCGCGAGGCAGGATTTATTTATCACTCCATAGGGAGACCTGAGGTTAATCTAGATGAAAATTAGCAATAGAAGGATATATAGATTTTTATCATGGCTGGCCGTCATCGTATGGATGGCGGTCATTTTCTATTTATCTTCACAAGCGCAAGAGGAATCGAAACGACTGAGCTCCACAATAACGATAAATATTGCGTATACTGTGGAACAGATTAATCCAAATGCAATGTTTAATACCGCTAGACTTAACCATATAGTTCGTAAGAATGCACATTTCATTTCATACCTTATTCTGGGGATTCTGACGATGCAGGCGATGCGAAGAAGCGGAGTTTCTTGGTCAAAGAGTATTGTGTATTCTATGTTGCTTTGTGTTACTTATGCAATTTCCGATGAGTGGCATCAAAGCTTTGTCCCTGGTCGTGGCCCAGAAGTCCGTGATGTCGGGATAGATAGTGTGGGTGCGATTGTGGGGATTATTATATATGTTCTCGGAAATAAGATTAGAAGTACCATTGCCGGTTTGCAAGAGAAGAGCGCATGAGTCAAGTGGAAATTATCCTCTTCTCCCACAACTTTCTCCCCTTGCAGACGTTTAATCTAGTAAGCTATCATAAGAAAAGAAGTCGAAAGTGAAAGCTTTGTGCGGCACGTATAGTAATGCAGAAGGCAGTATGCATGCATAGGAGGAGAAGTGGCTTGAAGCAGAAGTGGATGCGCATCTTGTTTGCGGCAGCATTGCTAGCAGGTGGTATTTGGGGGGGCTCCTACGCGGTAACCTGGGCGGACAGCGTAATCAATCCGAATCAGCCGGGCTCGGCGAATGATCCGCTGGTTTCCAAGAGTTATGTCGACGAGAAATTGGGACAATTGGTCAAGGAAGAGATCGGGAAGCTGGGAGGAACGGCAGGCGGCGGCGGTTCAGCAGAGCTGGAGGTGGTGACGCTGGCGCCGGGACAAACCCTGTATGCCGGAGCGGGTACGGAGATGATCGTTCGGGTGGGGAAGACGCAAGTCGTCAGCAGTACGGTTGACGGCATTCCGGACGTCACATCCGGTGTGGATGTGAAGCCGGGCAGTTCCGTTGAGCTCAATCACCTGTTGATCAACCCGCGGGAAGGTCGTGGCTTGAAGCATAATGACCGCGAGCAAGTATCGGTAATCATGATGGTTCGCGGCGGATACTTGAAGGTGGACGCGAACGGCAATACCGTGGAATAATTGCAGGGCAATTCGTACTTAGCACAAGCATAATAAGGCTGCAACGCTAAGTTGATCATCGAAAATCCGTGAACAGCTGCACCGCTGTTCACGGTTTTTTTTGCATATTAGCCAAAACCACAACCCTACCTGTTGGTGTTCCCGTGTAATCGCAGGTTTATCCCATCGCCGAATTGGCAACCTTGTACATAGGAATATCGTACAGGGAGGGATGACCGTGTTCCAGGAATCCGATAAGGAAGATCCGCTAGGCGTAGTGCGAGGTATGATATGGGGCGTTTGTTTGGGGGCATTGTTATGGGCTGCGTTGATTGGGGCTGTCTGGTATTGGTGGCTATGAAATAGCTTCTCCGCTGCCGCTGCATGAAATTGCCCGTATTGGCAGCATCTCGATGTGCTGCTAACTTCTTATGCGGTTGGGACGCGGTCAGGGTGGCACACTATTCTTACACTTGAACGTGAGGAGGTGACACCCATGGGCAGAGGTCAATCTGGACGTCCCAAGGTCGTACCGGAAAGCCATGCGGCTATCGACCAGCTAAAGTATGAGATCGCAGCCGAGATCGGACTGCCGGTAGGACCATATGCTGTAGGCGCTACTGGCGCAGACACTGAATTTGCTACCGAACTTGGCGCCATCCCTCAGGGTCAAATGAAGGAGGATTACTGGGGGCATATCGCCAGCAGAGATGCAGGCTTTGTAGGAGGGACCATTACGGCTCGCTTGGTTCGGCGTGCGGAAGAGACGCTGTTGAACGGCTAAGCGTACATTCTGCAATGCCAAGCTAACGAATCTCCTTAATCGTCAAGCAAGCGGCAGCCAGCTTTCGCTTTCTCTTATCATTTCCATCAGGCAATCGTACCATTCGCGCCGATTAGGCATTCATTGACTTTCCTCGATAAATACAGTAACATTATGAGTTGAAGATGCATGTGACAACCTTTTCCATGGCGGAAAAGGTTCATTTTTTGTTTGGTATAGGAGGTTAGGGTTCATGGCTTTGCAGCGCACACGTCGTCTTTTTACGTCGGAATCGGTTACGGAAGGCCATCCGGACAAAATTTGCGATCAGATTTCTGACGCGGTTTTGGACGCGTTCTTGAAGGTAGATCCCCATGCCCGCGTAGCCTGTGAAGTGTCTGTGGCAACGGGTCTGGTACTGGTCATAGGCGAAATTTCGAGCAAGGCGGATTATGTCGATATTCCGAAGATTGTCCGCGAGACGATTCGCGATATCGGATACACCCGCGCGAAATACGGATTTGACTCCAATACTTGCGCAGTTTTGACATCTCTGAATGAGCAGTCTGCGGACATTGCTGCTGGCGTCAACGCGGCGCTCGAGTCCCGCGAAGGCGACACCTCGCAGGAAACAGCGAATATCGGTGCAGGAGACCAGGGCTTGATGTTTGGTTTTGCCGTCAATGAGACGCCTGAATTGATGCCGCTCCCGATTGCGCTGGCACATCGCTTGTCTCGCCGCTTGGCAGAGGTTCGCAAGGACGGCACGCTCGATTACTTGCGTCCGGACGGCAAGACACAGGTGACCATCGAATATGATGAGCATGACAAGCCGGTTCGTGTGGATACGATCGTTATCTCGACTCAGCACCATGAGGATATCACGCTGGAGACCATTACCCGCGACATTAAGGAACAGGTTATCAATCCGGTCGTACCGGCGGATTTGCTCGATGACGAGACGAAATATTTCATCAATCCGACAGGCCGTTTTGTCATTGGCGGACCGCAAGGCGATGCCGGACTTACTGGCCGCAAGATCATTGTCGATACGTACGGCGGCTATGCACGCCATGGCGGCGGCGCCTTCTCCGGAAAGGATCCGACGAAGGTAGACCGTTCCGCGGCATATGCAGCCCGTTATGTGGCGAAGAACATCGTAGCTGCAGGCTTGGCTGAAAAGTGCGAAATCCAGCTTGCTTACGCCATTGGGGTAGCGCAGCCGGTATCCATTAGCGTGGATACATATGGGACAGGCAAGGTTGGCGAGGACAAGCTTGTAGAACTGATCCGCAAGCACTTTGATCTGCGCCCGGCAGGAATTATCCAGATGCTTGACCTGCGCCGTCCGATTTACAAGCAGACAGCGGCGTATGGACACTTTGGCCGCAATGACCTGGACGTGCCTTGGGAGCGCACCGACAAGGCGGAGCTGCTAAAGGCGGAAGCGCAATAAGCAGACAGCAAGCCGTGCAGGAGCATCCCAACCCATTCACCCATATACAGTAAAAAGCCAAACCCGCCGATTCTTGGACATGTCCGAGGATCGGCGGGTTTTTTGCGGTGCAGGTGAGAACCGCGGCTAAGAATCTGGCAAGATGGGATGCGTGAGTATTCCGCGGCCCTCGTCCGAGCTAGCCTTAATCTTCGGGTGTGCGATCCAGATAGAGGCGGGTAACTGAGGTGGTGTCATGCTGCTCGACATCGCGCTTGGTCGCCTTCTGCTCCAGTTGATCATGCGTGTTCATACCTGGCGCGACGGTTGGTTCGTGCTGTTCGTTGCGTCCGTCAGTACCGCTTGCAGCTTTAGTCGGACGATCTTCGTTGTTCCCGCCCGTGAAGGCTTGCTGAATAGTATCCATTGTCTTTTCGACGATTTCGTTAAGGGGATCGGTCGCTGCATGATCCTCGCGCTCGCGAGGGGTGGTGATCCCGGCAAAGGTGTTGGTGGTCTCATTGAAATACTCTTTCGAGCTCATGCCATCCTGTCCTTTCTGTCTGGTGCGTGTTAGTCTGCAATAGTTTCTCCTTCACAGGGAAGCGATATGTGCGCAAGCTGGGCCAAGTCTGCATTTCCCACAATTTTTCGCCTCAAATAGTGCAACCTTTGCCTATCAAAAGGAGTCTATATTCAATACAGATAGAAATAGATGCTATAGGAATGAACGAACGAGACAGGGCGTAACAGGCAGAAAGATCCGACCATTCGGCTGCCTTCGCTTCCCTTCTGTCGTTCAACATGTCCAGCTCCGCATGCATAAAAAAAGAATGATAGGTTGAGAGGGGAAACGTAAAGGGATGAAAAGCAAGCAAACAGCCAAGTTTTTCAGACGCAGTCAGCGCAATTCTCCGGCAACGGGCGCGGGTACGAAGCAACCAGGGCTTCTCTCGTCCATGCCGTGGAAGGCCTTGTGTTCGGCAACGCTCGCCGGCCTGCTGGTGACGCAGCCGGTGTCCGGGCCAATGTCGGCACTCTTCGATGCAGATCCGGTCCGGACGGCCGCAGCCGCAACCTTGGGCACGGCCTCCCAGCAGAAGCCGGTGCTAGTGCGCGAGGAGAACATTACCGCAGGCGCCAAGCTGCGCGAATATGTATGGCAGTTCCAGCGCGGGAACAAGGCAGTTAGAACGGAAGTGCAGGCGATCGTAGTAGATCTGCAAAACCCGCATGTGAAGCTCGACGTCATGAGCGGGAAGGACGGCAAGACAGCGAGCCGCGATACGGTGCTCAATCAGGCAAGGCACAGCGGAGCCGTAGCGGGAGTGAATGGCGACTATTTCAACACAGCGGCAGAATTCACGCCGATAGGACCGCAGATCACGAGCGGAACTGTCGTCTCGTCTCCAAGCAATCATCTGAATGGCATGTATACCTTTGGGATCACCAAGGACAATAAGCCGATTATCGACACGTACAAGTTTGACGGGAAAGTAACGGCCGCAAGCGGCGCCTCTTATTCCTTGGCAGGCATCAACCAGACGTATTCCTGGTTCGGGAGCGGCGATAATTTGCAGCATACCCATGCGCATGCGATTCATTTGTATACGGATATGTGGTCTTCGAAATCCCGCGGCAACGACGGTTCGACCACACCGACAGAAGTGCTCATCGAAGCCGGCAGAGTGTCTCAAATCAGCGCCGGACAGGCACTGGACATGACCGTGCCGGAGGGCGGATATATCTTGCGGGCAGCGGGCAGGGCAGCAGATTTCGTTACCAGCAATCTGCAGGTGGGCGATCCTGTCCAGATCGATTATACATTGACGCCGGGCAACCCGAACAATCTGACGAATGTATCGGACTTTCAGATGCTGATCGGCGGCCATACGCTGCTTGTGGATAACGGGAAGCCGGCGGAATGGACGCGGGATGTGAGCAGCATTGGAGGCCATCGTTCCCGCACGGCCATAGGGTTTTCGGAAGACCGCAGGTATGTTTATCTGGTGACAGCCGAGGCAAGCAAGAACAGCGACGGCATCAGCCTGTCTGAGCTGCGCAATTTGCTCGTTTCGCTGGGCGTTTGGAAAGCTGTCAATCTGGACGGCGGCGGATCGACACAGATGGTCAGCCGGCCATTAGGCGAATTTAACGTAGTATTGACGAACGAAACCGAATTCGGCGTCCAGAGGCAGGTTGTCAATAGTGTAGGGGTGTACACGACAGCGCCGAAGGGCAACGTTGCCGGTTTCCTCATTCGCGGGGCGGATTTGCTGTTTGTCGGCGAACGTGCAGATTATTCGCTTAACGCCTATGATCAATACTACAATCCGATGGATATGAGTGAATTTGAAGCGAAATGGACGGCGGATAACGGCAGCTTTGAGGGCAATGTGTTCCGGGCAGGACGTGCCGGGACAGCTACGCTGAAGGCCACCTCCGGACAGGCTACCCAAAGCAAGACGATCAATATAGTCGGAAGCGATCAGGTGCAGTCGCTTCGCGTGGATGCGCCCGAAATGATGCTTACATCCGGCGCGGCATACACCTTGCCGGTAGTGGCCACGCTGCAGAACGGTCATCAGCGCACAGTGCCGGCAGAATTGATCGACTGGCAGTTCTACGGCTTTACCGGCAGCTTTGAAGGCAACCGGTTGACCGTTCAGAACGTGGGAGACGCTGCTTCAGGCCAATTGGTTGCGCGCTTTGACGGATTCAGCACGCTGGTTCATGCCCCTACAGGACGAGAGCAGCTCTTCACCGATTTCGAGCAGGATGCGCTCCCGATCGGGTTCACCTCTTACCCGGCAGATGTCACGGGCAGCGTTCGTGTAGACAGCGGCTTTGCGGGTGAGGCTCAGAATCGGGCGCTTATTCTGGAGTACGATTTCACCGAAGGCAGAGGAACAAAAGCGGCATACGCCGTCTTCAATCAGGATCAGGGCTTGTCAGTCGAGGGCGAGCCGCTGCAAATGAAGGTTCGCGTGAACGGGGACAACAGTCTGAACTGGGTGCGTGCAGAAGTGCTGGATGGCAAGGGAGACTTGCATCGCGTCGATATTACCCGCAATATGAATTGGAGGGGCTGGAAGTCGCTGAACGTGGATCTCACCGAATACAATTTGGCGTATCCGATTAAGCTTAAGCGCATTTACGTGACAAGCCCCGAGGAAGGGCAAGATGAGCGCGAGGCGCAGGGAGCCATCGCTATTGATGACATTTCGTTCTTGTACAAAAGAGAGCTGGAACAGGATCGGAAGCCGACATTGAAGCTTGCCGTGAACAAGAAGACCATGACGTTGGATAATGAAGTTCGTCAGCTGGATCAAGCCCCGATCATCATGAAAGAGACGACTATGGTACCGATTCGCTTCGTTTCCGACGCATTGGGCGGGCTCGTTTTCTGGGACAATGATGAGAAGCGGGTGACGGTATTGAAGGAGGATCGGTTGGTCGAATTATGGGTCGATCAGCAGGGCATAGTAATGAATGGCTCAAGAACTACGACCTTAGTCCCTCCTACAATCGTTGGCGGTCGTACGCTTGTACCACTGCGCTTGATTTCTGAGGCCTTTGGCTGGGATGTACAGTGGAATAATGACGAAAAATCGATTATTCTGCAGTAAAATAGGTCTGGAAATGCACTTCAAACCTCCGGGGAATATGGTACTATAAAAGGTATACATCATTTGTAAATAGACCCGTCAAGAAGCAAAACGAACATTGGGGAGAAGGCAATTGGCGCGAAAAAAACCTGATGCGATCGACCAGGTGCTGGAGAAGGCCCTGGAAGTCATGGATGACAGCAAATATCAGATTTACGAAATATCCGAAAGCGCTCGAAACGAGCAGACATCCTTGAATAAGGAGCTGCAGCAGGTTCTGGATGAAATCGCGTCCGTCATCGGGAAGGTGGACAAGCTGGAGGTAGACTTTCGTCAGGCGCGTGTTCGCTTGACGGAGGTCAGCCGGGATTTCAAGCGGTACAATGAACAGGATATCAAGAGTGCCTATGAGACAGCCACCCAAATTCAAGGCGAGTTGATCGTTTTCCGGGAGAAGGAAGTGAACTTGAAGTATAGAAGGGACGACCTGCAGAAGCGAATCCGCAATGTAGAGCGCACCATTGAACGCGCGGAAGTTGTAGTTTCGCAAATGAATGTCGTGCTGGAATACTTGTCAGGCAATCTGGATCAGGTTACGCGCATTTTGGAATCGGCTAAGAACCGTCAAATGATCGGATTGAAGATTATTCTGGCGCAGGAGGAGGAGCGCAAGCGGATCGCCAGGGAAATCCATGACGGCTTGGCGCAGTCGCTGGCGAATCTCATCCTGCGTTCGGAAATCGCCGAGCGCCTCATGGATAAGGGAGAGTACGATGTCGTCCGCGAGGAAGTAGCGGATTTGAAGGCGCAGGTCAGGCTGGGGCTGGAGGAAGTGCGCAAGATGATCTTCAACTTGCGGCCGATGGCTTTGGATGACCTGGGACTGGTCCCGACCTTGCGCAAATTTGCCCAGGATTTTGAAGAGAAGCATCATATTCGCACCAGTTTCGAAGTTGTGGGCAAGGAAGCGCGTCTCCCTTCGCCGATGGAAGTAGCGATCTACCGGTTCGTGCAAGAGGCCTTCTCCAATATTTTGAAGCACTCAGGCGCAACCTATGTATTTGTGGAATTGGCGTATGAACCTAGCTGGGTGAAGATACTGGTTCATGATAACGGGAAGGGCTTCAACGTAGACTTGGTGCAGGCCAAGGTGCCGGAGGGGAGCTTCGGCTTGGTCGGCATGAAGGAACGCGTGGAGCTTCTGGAAGGAGTGTTCGATATTCAGTCTGATTCCAATGCGGGTACGAAACTGATGATGAGCGTGCCTGTCAATGATGAAAAGGAAGGGAGTGACCCGAATAATGGAGCATTCTAATACGATCCGCATCTTAATTGCGGATGACCATTCCTTATTTCGGGAAGGGTTGAAGCGGATTATCAATATGGAATCCGATATGGAAGTTGTCGGCGAATGCGGCGACGGCATTCATGTGATCGAGCTGTGCAATGAGTGCCATCCGGATGTCATCCTGATGGATATCAATATGCCTGTAGAAAATGGAGTTGTGGCAACGGAGAAGATCCGCATGATAGCGCCGGATGTCAAGGTTGTCATTCTATCGATTCATGACGATGAGAGCTATGTGTTCGAGACACTGCGCAAGGGGGCATCCGGTTATTTGCTGAAGGATATGGAGGCGTTCGAGCTGCTGAATGCAGTGCGTTCGGTAGTCCAGGGATACGCCTACATTCATCCGAAGGTAACGGGCAAGCTCATTAACCAGCTGCGGCGCATGACGTATTTGAACGATACGGGCGTGGCGGCTACTGGCGAGACGATCATGCGGGGCTTTGGCGCGGACAGCGAGACGCTGAAGGAGAATCCGTTGACGAAGAGGGAGTGCGAAGTGCTTCGCCTGATGACAGAGGGCAAGAGCAATAAGCTGATCGGCGAAAGTTTGTACATAAGCGAGAAGACGGTCAAAAATCACGTCAGCAGCATCCTGCAAAAAATGAACGTTGAGGATCGTACCCAGGCCGTGATAAGCGCGATTAAGTCGGGATGGGTGGAGCTCTGAGCATTCGGATAAACTCGGAGTAGGCTGACCTTGCTCCTGCAAGAACATCGTACTTCCTTGCCGCATATAGTGTGGTAAAGGAGGTAAGCCCAATGGTGGAAGGAATGCTCCTGATCCTCAGTATATATGGCCTTAGCATACTGGCGGTGCATGTGATTTATGCCGGCTATGCAGCAAGCGGAAAGGAAACGGCGCATTTTGTCCTCGTATGCCGCGACAATGAGCAGCAGCTGGAATGGATCGTTCGGACATTGCGCTGGTTTCATTGGCTGCACGGCAAATCAGTCGATATCACGCTGATCGATCAAGGTTCGGCAGATCAGACGATGGAGATGGCGGCCAAAATGGAGGACGAAGGCTGGGTTCGTCTGAATCGACTGCAAACAGCGGGCGACTATGACGAATATGAAAGGCTGCTGGCTGAACGGACTTGTCTGGTACTCAATTTGAATCGCCGGGAGGACCTGGCTTCGCTCTCCTTTCTTCAATGAAGGAAGCAGGTGCTGCCGATTGATGAAGCGCTTTCCGCACAACGCTCAGGATACCGGGTGAAGCACACCCCGCAATCAGGCGCTGGTCCTGCTTCGGGGTGTTTTGTCGTACAACGGAAGGCTTTGCTAATGGACGAGCCCATGCTAAGATGGAAGTATGAAGGAATGGGGGAGGGGCGTCATGGATCGGACAAGCATCAGGGTCATCACAATCTTGCTAGTCGCTGTCACTGTATATATGTACCCTGCAACTTCGGCTGTACAGGCAAGTATGATAGATCGCATCAAAGATATCTATGACGCCCCGGTGAAAGTGGAGGAACTGCAGGAAAAGTACGAGGAGACACGCGGGTTGATTCTTGAGCAGCAGGAATTGCTGCTGAATCAGGCAAAGGATCTGGCTGAGGCGCGCAAGCAGGCGGAGCAGTACGCGGCGAAGCAGGAGGAGCTCATGCGGGAAAATGAAAAGTACCGCGAGCAGAATGCGGAGCTTGCGGAACGCAATGCGACGTTGGCCAACCGAAATGACTCGCTCGCTGCCGAGCTTGATGCGATGCGCGAGGAGCGGGAAAAGCGGGAGAGCTTGATGCGCAGGCTGATCGTGACGGGGGTGACCGCCGCGATCCTGGTTCTTGGTTATTTTGCCTCGGTTCGCATCTGGCGGATCATGGTTTGGCGGAGGCAGCATCTGCAGGAGAAAGGAAAATCCGCTCCATGAACGTCGTATCCCCAATGCCCGTCGGCCATGTCCAGATCAGCTTGGATGCGGAAGAATCGATCCAGGTATACCATCCGCGTGCGATTCTGGCCTTTCAGGGCAAACCGACAAATCGGGAAGACCGAATCATGAATATGGCCGGCATATACCGGAAGAAGCGATTTGTTTGCTCTCGCATCAGCGGTGCGGGCGAGCTGGTACTCGGTTTGCCGGAAGGATGCTCGCTGGAAACGATCGATATCCCGCCGGACAGCGATCTGCTCTTTGATTTCCGGCACGTGTTGTTTCATACTGACGGGCTGGGGATGAAGACGCGAATCCAGACGCTTCGCAATGCCTGGATTACCCGCAAATTCACCCGCATGCGCTTTAGCGGTCCCGGGATGCTCGGTGTGATTACAACCGGAACGCTGGTGACGCTCCAACTGGACCCCGAGAAGCCGTTGTTTGTCGATGCGGGGGCGCTGGTCGCGTATCCGGAACGGGCATCCGTCAAGCTTTCTGTATACGGGAATTCGTTGGCGAGCCAGCACATGAATGTGCAGTTTGAGATGACCGGGCATGGACCTGTTCTGCTTCAATCTGGCTCGGCAGACATGCTGCTGCAGCAGGAATTGCGCAATGAAAGCTGGCTGCGCCGGGTGCTGCGAGAGCTGCTGCCGTTCGGCGGCGTGTATATCAAGTAGAACGCAAGGATATAAGAAGCAGGAATATGGAATAGAGGATCAAACAGTGTGAAGCACACCTGTTTCAGGTAGAAATACCGGGATAGGTGTGTTTTTTTGCGTGCCGGATTGGCTGGCCTCTTACGAATGATGAGATCAGGGTGGAATGGGATGGGGAGGCATTTAATTTGGATAAGGGGGGAGCTTGATGCGGGCGGAACTGCAAGCGAAGGTGTGGATGGTGGGTGAATGCGTGGACAAGGTGCGTTGGCAAGTCGTATTGGCAGGCGCAGGCAGAGGCGGGCAAGAGGAGGAGGCCGAGTGGCGTCATTACGCGCTGCGGCCCTGCTTGCCCTTCGGAGTGGCGCATTATTGGGCGGAGCGCCTGAACCGGGCGTGGGTTGGAGACCATGGTGCGGGCTCGCAGAGCGCACAAATCAAAGCCGGGTCGGATGTACGGCAAGTGCTGCGCTGGTGGCTGGATCAGCTGGATACGGATTTGCGCATGTGGGGGAGCCGAGGCATCCTGCTGCTTCGTGAACCAGCAGGCGCGTCGCGGCTGCGGCTGCGCATCATCCGATCAGAACCGGCGGTCCATGAGGCCCTATCGCCTGTGGCATCCGCCCCGCCATCCTTTTCCTGGTCGGCACTGCAGGGCCGTTCTCTGCTCCTTTCAGAGTTGGAACGTTGGCTGATGAGCCGCGGGATCGCAATCCGCGAGGGGGAAATGTACACGGCGGCGTGGGGGAGGATGCTGCAAGCTGCCTATGAGTCCGGACAAGTGGAACTGACTTCTGGCATCCAGCTGCATGCAAAAGGGGAGATGTCCTGCAGCCGCTGCGGAACAGGCGGGGAGGCGATGCATTGGCGGCCGTGCGCAGCATGCGGCTACATATGCCCATACTGCGAGCAGTGCCTGCAGCTTGGGCGTGTGCGGTTATGCTCGCCGCTTGTGCGCAGTCCCCATGCAAGTCCGTCCGGGCGGCGCGGCGATAGGCAAATGAACCTGGAAGAAGGCTCGGAAGCGGAGCGGGGCTCTATCAGGTCTCGGGGCTCTATCAGGTCTGAGCCCGATTTGCGGAAGTGGGGCTTGAGCCCTGCCCAGAAGGATGCGGTTGAACGAGGATTGCAGTTTCTTAAGCAGACGGGGGGTAGCGGGCGGAAGCTGTCTGACAGTCGTGAACCGCTCTCCTTCCTGATCTGGGCTGTGACAGGCGCTGGAAAGACGGAAATGGTGTACCCGTTAATCGAGCATGAGCTGGCAAGAGGAGGGCGGGTTCTCGTTGCGGCTCCGAGAAGGGATGTTGTCATGGAACTCAAGCCGCGCCTGCAGCGCGCTTTTCCTCAGTGCCGCGTTATCGCGCTGTACGGCGGCAGCGAGGACACTTGGGTGGCGGGGGAAGTCGTGCTGGCGACGACTCACCAGCTATTGCGTTATGATCGCGCGTTTGACTTGGCCATTATCGACGAGCTGGATGCGTTCCCCTATCACAACAACCCCATGCTGCATTATGCCGCAAGCCGGGCATTGGCCGACGGCGGCCGTCGCATCCTCTTATCAGCCACGCCTACTGCGCCATTGAAACGAGCTGCACGCCGCGGCAAACTGCCGCATGCGCTGGTCTATGTTCGCTATCATCGCCATCCGCTTCCTGTCCCAAGGCTCCTGCGAACACAGCCGCTGGCGAAATGGCTGAGGCTCTCCAAGCAGGTGCGCACCTCCATTGTATTGGAGAGACTGCTCGGAAGGGGGCAAGGTTCGATGAAGCGTATATGCCGCGGCTTTCCGCCAATGATATGGCTGATTCTGCAGCGCTTTTTGCCGCATGGTTTCCTGCGGGTGGCACTACAGCACAGCGTCCCGCCCAATTTGCTATACGCCATGCAGCAAAGCTTGCATCGGGGGGCGCAGCTATTCGTCTTTGTTCCGCGCATCGCCGAGACGGAGCCGACTGCGTGCCTGCTGCAGACCATGTTTCCACAACATCGTGTGGAAAGCGTGCATGCCCAGGACGCGAAAAGAGCCGAGAAGGTGCAGGCTTTCCGAAGGGGAGAGATTCGGATTCTGGTAACGACGACCATCTTGGAGCGGGGCGTGACCGTTCCCCGGACGGACGTCTATATTCTGGACGCACATCGCTCGCCGTTTGACGCCACCTCTCTTGTTCAGATGGCCGGACGGGCCGGGCGATCCAGCGATGATCCGGCTGGTCGAGTCGTCTTTGCCGCCCCCTTCCGCAATCTGGAACAGATTCAGGCCGTCCGGGAAATCAAGCGCATGAACCGATGGGCGAAGCGCAAGGGTTATTTGCTAGGTAGCGGCAAAGGAGAGGGGTGACTTTTTGAAGCACATGGAACAGAAAGAACTTTTGAAGCACTTGAAGCATTTGAATCCCCCGAAGCATCTGGAGCACCGACAGGAAAATAAACTGGAGCCGTTTTTCTCGCGGTTGTTTTCTGAACAAGGTGAACGGATATGCTTGATCTGCCACGGGGAGCGTGAGCGTGAGCCCATAGAGTGGAAGTTTTGGCCAGGGCCGAAGGCGCCATCGCTGAGGCGCTGGCTCTGCACAGGCTGCGAGCAGGCTATCCCGTGGATACGCCAAATCCGCTGCGCCCGCTGCGGACGCGGCGCCGCCTGCCCGGATTGTATGCGTCAGCCGCAGCGCGCTTTCGCCTGGAACAGAAGCGCGGTTCATTACGATCCGCTCATGCGAGAATGGCTGGCCCAGTATAAATTTCGCGGCAGGGAGCGTCTGTTGCCTCTGTTTGCCGAGATGATGATTCCCGTTACCCGTACGATTGCCGATGAACTTATAACCGCCCGCGGGCGGTCTGTCGTACTGACTTATATCCCGCTCAGCCGCGAAAGACAGGCCGAACGGGGATTTAACCAATCCGAATTACTGGCTGCCTACTTGGGTGGAGCCCTGGATCTACCCGTTTGTTCTTTGCTTCATCGCCGGCACCACACGGAAAAGCAGAGCTACAAGAACAGAAGGAGCCGTCTGCATGCCCTTCACGGTGCTTTTTCCTTTGCGCAGGCGAACGAGCTTCGGGTCATCCAAGATCACCGCCCCTTTGTCCTCATTGTCGACGATGTGTATACAACGGGGAGCACTTTGGACGAAGCCTCTAGGGTCATTCGCGGAAATATGGCATGTGATGCAGCAGGGCTGACCTGGGCGAGAGCATGATGCCTGCATATGAGTGTGATTGTAAGGGTACTGCGGCACGGGCTGTCGATCAATGATATATTCGTGGCTTGTACGAAATATCTTACAATCTCTCCTGGTATTTTCTTGACGAGCCCCATCACTTTGAACGAAAAATCGCATGTGATCACCCTAATCCTGAGTAGAACTCATCACTGTGAACGAAAAATCGTACAAAACCACCATATTCTTGACGGGACCGAGTCATTTTGCACGAAATATCGTATACGATCCCCCTTGTCCAGAGTAGAACTCATCACTGTGAACGAAAAATCGTACAAAACCAGCATTTTCTTGACGAGCCCCGTCACTTTG
>NZ_BOVK01000074.1 GCF_018403685.1 Xylanibacillus composti | reverse complement strand
CAAAACCAATCCAAGCTTACCACAACAAAGCGTTCGTTCCAAGATGCAATGTACTCACAGCACAACGGCTATTTCGAGGCCTCTTTTTAGACGGCCTCGATCCACACTGAAAGTGACATTTTCTTAGAAAAGTTAAGGTGACATTTTCACAGACTATTGACACACTGTTATTCAAATATCGTCACTAATAGCAGTTCACTAGAGCAACCGTCGTCGCCCTTCGCTAAGCCTGTCCTCTGCTCGGGTAGCCTTTCTTCAGAGCATAACGAGAGAGTTCCTTCGGGGAGGCCAGTCTCGCATACATGCGAAAAATGATTTTGTAACGACTTGCAATTGCAGCCCTCATCGTTTCGTCAATACGTTGATCGCGGAGATCCAGAAGCATTTCGTCCAGTTCTTTCCTCAGCATATAGTCCAACTCTCTGCATTCCTTATCAGTAAATAATAGTCCCAGCACGCTTGGTTTGCTCCCTTCCATTCTTCATTGTTGAACTAACCCGTTTTACTGTTATGCACAACTTTTTCCGTTTTTATGACTTGAACTCGCGACAATCGAGATGGGAGCCGCTTCCCCCTCTCCGTATTCTGGACTGAAAAACCCGTTTACTTTTCTCTCGGATCCTTGCGCATAAGTTGTCTGCTCCCGCATACATTGGTACAAACAAGTACAAGCGAGGAGGTACTGCAAAAGTGAATGTATTCTGGATTCTGAACGGAAATAAAGTTAAAAAAGCGGTCATATTGACGGTCGCTGCCATCTTCGCAGCGGCTATTGTGTATGTGGAAAGCGACAATGTATCGGTTTTCTCATATGATGAACCGACAGCAATATACAGCGTGGACACGGACAAAAAATGGATTGCGCTTACCTTTGATATCAGCTGGGGAGAGGAACGCGCTGAGCCGATATTGGAAGTGCTTCAAGAAAACGGTCTGAATAAGGCTACCTTCTTCCTATCGTCCCCTTGGGCCAAGGATCATCCCGAAATCGTCAAACGTATCGCCGATCTCGGTTATGAAATCGGATCCCATGGCCACAAGCATGCGAACTACAGCGAACTGACGGACGAAGAAATCCGCAAGCAAATCACTACCTCGACTCACATTCTTACAGAGGTCACGGGCAAACGCCCCAACCTCATCCGACTTCCGAACGGGGATTTTGATAAACGCGTTCTCCAGATTTCAGAGGAACTAAATTATAAAGTCATTCAGTGGGGGACCGATTCTAGGGATTGGCGTAATCCAGGAGTAGAGGAAATAGTTAATCGCGTGGTCAAAGGGGCGCACAAAGGAGATATCATTCTGATGCATGCCAGCGATTCATCCAAGCAGACACACCAGGCCTTGCCGGAAATCATCAACAAACTGAGATCGCAAGGGTTTACGTTCGTCACAGTGTCCGAATTGATGAATCAGACGGATTTGCAGGACAAGGAAGTACGCGACAATCCGCCTAAAACCCCTTCCAGCTCTTCATAAAAGCTTCGCCAACCCACCTCGCTATTCGGTTGCCTGCTACAAGAAAAGCCAGACCTGATCGGTCTGGCTCACTTCTATTCACCCGCTAACTGCTAACGTTAGTTCGTTATCTAATACCTGTGCGCTCCAGCGCCTAATTGCCTTGCGCTTGGCTTCCGGTGCCAACCAAAGTATGCAGCTTCAAAATTTGCCATGCATTGCAGGCGAACAATGGAATCATCATGGTAACAATCCCGTTCCAATTGTTTTCCTGCAGCGCCGGGACAGCTTCCAATGCTGTTGCGGTAACCAAGAAAAACATTGTCGGGATCCATGCCGTTTTGTTCGTCATCCGCACTTTCCAATTCGCCATCAGAGCTGACAAGCCAACAAGCAGCGCAGTCAGGAGCATATACGTCCATAAAGGTGAGGAGCCCTCGGCACTATATGGCAAATAAACCAAGTCAAACGCAACGACGACGACCACAATAACCTGCAAGGTCTTCCATAGCACGGGCTGCCGAAAAATAGAAAGAGCAATATAATTTAGTGTCAGATACGCGAAAAAGCCCATTTGACTCAACACGCTGAACATAAGTCCCGCTCCGAACAACTGGACCAAATTAAAGATGTATTCCCCCGTCGTAAAATCGGCTACAAAGGTCCGATCCGTGAACAATAAGATGCTTCCCGGGACAAATGCGGCCACCCCGCCAACCAGCAATGTTGTCCAGAACAGATACCACCATTTTCTTAAAGTCACCGTAGTTTCCCCCATTTGTTTCGACACGAATTCATAGTACATTGTACCAGCCGAAACAGGAAAAAGCCAACGCATTCCGACATAAACCGTGGGGGACACAATGCATACTATCCATAATGACACAATCCTGTCGAAAAGGGGGCTCCCTCATGAATCAACATAGCGCTTGGAGAAAGCTGGGGCCGTGCATTACATGCCTCCTCCTGATCATTGCCTTGCTCTCGGGTTGCGGCACCGATCAGCAAGGCGGCACGATGGATTACAAAGAAGTGAAGTCCATGGTAGTGGATATTTTGAAGACAGAGGAAGGCAAAAAAGCCATACAGGAAGTGCAGCAGGAAGAGGAGCAAAAAAACACTCAAGGTCAAAGTGAAATGAAAATTATGCAAATGCTGAAAAGCGAGGATGGCCAACAAATCCAAATGGCTGTCAAAGAGGTTCTGACCGATCCCAGCTATCCAAAAGTACTGGAACAAATGATGACCGACCCAAAATTCGCCGGCGAATTCGCCAAGGCCGTACAGAAGGAAAACGAAAAATTGCATAAAGACTTAATGAAGGACCCTGAGTATCAAACCATGCTGCTGGAAGTGATGAATAACCAGGAGTATAAGGACTTGATGCTCGATGTATTGAAAGGCAAGGAGTACAGGCAGCAAACGATGACTGTCATGCAGGAAGCTTTGGAGAACCCGCTGTTCCGCCTTGAATTGATGGAACTGATGAAGAAAGTGATGGAGGAAGAGAGCAAGCCGAAGAAAGAACAATCCGGCGGTGGAGAAAGCGGCGGCGGCGGTGGCGGAGAAAGCGGCGGTGGCGGTGGCGGTGGCGCGGGCGGAAGCTAAGCCACGAAGACAAACAAGCCCTAGCCGGATTGGCTTGGGCTTGTTCGATTATGTTAACGGGTTTTGCGAATGATTTGCTCGGCAATTTCGTTATATATCTGTCCAATGGCAGTGTCCGCTTTATAGACGGATGGCGAAAAATCCGGTTCTTGAGGGTGATTGTCCGGTACGCCAAGAGGAATATGCGCCAACAAGTCAGTGTGCAGTTCTTCCGCGAGCTTGGCTCCGCCGCCCTTGCCGAACACGTAGTCCTTTTGACCACAGGCAGAGCATTCATAATAAGCCATATTCTCCACAACGCCCAAAATTTCATGGTTGGTATGAACAGCCATGGCCCCAGCACGAGCTGCCACAAAAGCCGCTGTTGCATGAGGGGTTGTGACGATGATCTCTTTGCTTTGCGGAATCATCTGATGTACGTCCAGGGCAATATCTCCGGTTCCTGGCGGCAGATCGAGCAGCATGTAGTCAAGCTCTCCCCAATCGACTTCAGAGAAGAAATTCCGCAGCATTTTGCCCAGCATCGGGCCACGCCAAATAATTGGCGCATTGTCTTCCACGAAAAAACCCATCGACATTACTTTGACTCCGAACCGCTCCATGGGTTCTATAACATTCTCGCTCTTTAACTGCGGACGTCCCTCTAACCCCATCATATCCGGAACGCTGAAGCCGTAAATATCCGCATCGATGATGCCTACCCGCTTGCCGCTCCTTGCCAATGCCGTTGCGAGGTTGACGGTGACAGTCGATTTGCCTACGCCCCCCTTGCCGCTTGCCACCGCGATAAACGTCACTCCCGATTGAGGGTCCAGAATATCGCTTTTCAAGTCCAGTCCGTGCGTATGCTGCTGAGCTGTCGTGCCATTCCGCTGCTGGCCCGATCCATCTCCAGTCGATAGTCCGGCAGCTTTATCAGCTTCCTGTTTTTCGAAATCGGTCATTTGCCGCATCCTGACATGAACTTCACTCTCGCTCATGGGACCTAATACTGCGCGAATCTCTTCCTCTAGCGATGTGGCGAGTTGCGGATCGGCAACCATGACCGTCATGGCGATTCGGCCTTCCTTGATCATCACGTCCCGGACAAGGTTCAATTCCGTAAGACTGCGTTTATAGCTTGGTTCCTGTATGGATCGAATCGCATCCAACAGCTCTTCCTTCGTAAGCATATCCTTCACTCCGTTATGTAGTAAATGTCCTTCTTTTTCTTGCTAGGTCCATTATACCACAACTAAACTAAGAACCAACTTCCTCCCCTGAAGCAAATCGCAGGATCGCTTGATAGATCGCAGCCGCCATCTGCTTCTGATAATCGGGGTCTGCCAGACGTTCCGCTTCCGCAGGATTCGAGAGGAAACCAACCTCGACCAAAGCGCTTGGAATCGCAATAGCTTTAAGCAAATACACATTGTCCACCGTTTTCGTGACACGGTGTGTATCGACGACTGTGCGTTTGATTTCGTTCTGAATCAACTCCGCCAACCGCTTATTGTCCGGGTGTTGATTCGCATAGTAGAATGTTTGGGGACCGTACCACCTCGATGAGCCAATGGCATTCATATGGATGGTCAGGAACAGGTCTGCGCCACTATCCCGGATCAGTTCAGCTCTGCGCAGCAAATCTTGGCGCTTACGGCCGCTCCTCATATTGGCATCCGCCAAGTCCGTATCGGTCTCACGCGTCATGACAACGAGAGCCCCCGCTTCTTGCAAATAATCGCGCAAATACAGGGTGATTGCCAAATTAATATCTTTCTCCAGCAAACCTGTCGCACTCGTAGCACCGCCATCGGGTCCTCCGTGGCCGGCATCGAGCGCAATGGTTCGTCCCGACAGCGGGAGACTCCAATGCTCCCATGTTTTCATCGATGGCCAGTCATACGTCAATACCCAAACCGCCAGTAGGATAACCAATGCGGCCAGCCCTACTCTGCGCTTGCTCCGGTAAGACAGCCAGAGTACAATACGCTGCTTGCGTTTTGGCATAGCAAAAAACACCCCGTTCCCAAGATGGACTCTCTACCATCTATATGGGACGGGGTGTCTGATTATGACAAGCTCTCGCTTATTCCTTGACCGGCTGCAGTTCCCGCATGCCTTCAATCAGAATCTGGGCGACTTCCGGACGGGAGAACTCTGGAGGCGGGCATTGTCCGTCGCGCAGTAATGCGCGTACTTTCGTACCGGACAGATGCATATGATGCTCCTTATCGTGCGGACAAGTCTTGCTCGAAGCCATGTTGCCGCACTTCTTGCAGTAGAAGCTGTGCTCGAAGAACAACGTCTTGATTCCGATCTCTTCCTCGGTGAAATTCGAGAAGATTTCTTGCGCTTCATAAGTGCCATAGTAATCGCCAACGCCAGCATGGTCACGCCCTACGATAAAGTGTGTACAGCCGAAGTTTTTGCGAACCATGGCATGGAAGATCGCCTCTCGCGGACCTGCATACCTCATGGCAGCCGGGAACACACCGAGGAAAACACGATCCTGCGGATAATAATTCTCCAACAGCACAAGGTAGCTCTTCATCCGTACATCTGCAGAAATATCATCAGACTTCGTTTCGCCCACGAGCGGATTCAGGAACAAGCCGTCCACAATTTCCATCGCACATTTTTGAATGTACTCATGCGCACGGTGAACCGGGTTGCGAGTTTGGAAGCCGCAAACTGTTTTCCAGCCTTTCTGTTCGAACAGCGCTCTCGTCTCAACCGGATCAAAGTAAAACTCCCGGAATTTGCTGCGCTTCGGACGATTCAGCACTTGAATCGAGCCGCCCACATATGTGTTTGGCCGCTCATAAAGCTTCGCTACTCCAGGGTGAGCCACTTCATCTGTCTTGAATATCTTCTTCGCTTCATTCGCTTGATCCACTTCATAAATGCTTTCTACATTTAGTATGGCGTAGATCACTTGGTCGTCTTCGCCGACAAGCGCCGCTTGCCCGCCCACTTGAAGCTTGCCCTTGGTTGGCTCATCTACGGCCAAGGTGACAGGAATGCTCCAAACAAGTCCATTCGCCAACCGCATGCGTTCCACAACGGACTGATAGTCTTCTTCATTCATAAACCCAGTCAGCGGCGAAAACCCGCCTACTGCAATCAAGTCAATATCCGATATCGTCCAGTTGTTCACACGAATGACAGGAAGCGTGGAGGCCGTTTGCATCAGACGTTCGCGCTGCTCTCCTTCAACCAGACGATTGACCAATGTGCCGCCATGCGGCTGTATTGTAGGCATAAATCTGTATCCTCCCTCTTATTTATGCAAACCGCATTCGGTCTTATCGCTGCCAGACCAGCGTCCGGCACGCGGATCTTCTCCAGGCATTACCTGACGTGTGCAATAGCTGCAGCCGATGCTTGGATAGTTGTTGTCATGCAGCGGATTGTAGATGACATCGTTGCTGCGGATATAGTTCCATACATCATCCCATGTCCAGCTTGCGAGCGGATTGAATTTCATCAAGCCGAATTTATAATCATACTCTACTTTTTTCGCATTCGCACGCGTAGGGGCTTGGTCCCTGCGAATGCCGGTAATCCATGCGTCATATTTCCCCAAGATTTGCGTTAAAGGCTCTACTTTGCGAATGTTGCAGCATGCGTTAGGGTCAGACTTCCAAAGCTCATCCCCATGCTTCTCCGCTTGCTCTTCCGGCGTAAGCAATGGCTTTACCTGCACAAAGTTGATTCCGTACCGCTCCTCTAACCTGTTGCGAGTTTCGTAGGTTTCCTGGAAGTGAAAATCGGTATCCAAGTAAAAGATATCTGTCTTCGGACTGATTTTCTGCAGCATGTCAACCAGGACAACATCCTCTGCGCCAAAGCTGCAGGCCAAAGTCAGGCTGGAGTACTGCTCTGCGGCGAACGCCAGAACAGCTTCTGGACTTTCGTTCTCAAACCGCTCTGCAGCTTGCTTAGCGAACTCTTCCTTCTCAAATAAATTCATGTCACGGTCCCTCCATCAATCCGTTAATTCCTAGTATTTAGGTATGAATTAAAGCATTTAACTTTCATTATAAAGCGTTGTGCTCTAATGTCAATCCCCCAGTTCATATAAGATATAGGTATTCTGCCCAAAGCGGTTCGGTGACAAGAGAAAAGCCTTCCCTCTGAATAGAGAAAAGGCTGTCTGCTTCTTTTTTAACGTTTGGAGAACTGAGGAGCACGGCGAGCAGCTTTCAAGCCGTACTTCTTCCGTTCTTTCATCCGCGGATCGCGTGTCAGGAATCCGGCACGCTTCAACGACAGACGATATTCAGGGTCAACCTTCAGAAGCGCACGGGAAATGCCGTGGCGAATCGCTCCAGCTTGCCCGGTGTATCCGCCGCCGTGTGCCAATACGATTACATCGTATTTGCCAAGTGTTTCGGTCAGATTCAGGGGCTGCTTCACGATCAGCTTCAAAGTCTCGAGTCCAAAGTACTCATTGATGTCACGGTTGTTGATTACGATACGGCCTTCACCCGGCACCAAGCGAACTCGGGCTACGGAGTGCTTGCGGCGGCCGGTTCCATAGTATTGTACTGTTGCCACTACTTGTTCCTCCCTTTCTTAACCACGAAGTTCCCAAGGTTGGGGATTTTGGGCTTGATGCGGATGCTCGCTGCCTGCGTATACTTTCAGCTTCAGCTTCATCTTCTCGCCGAGTCTGTTCTTCGGAAGCATGCCGTGTACAGCAAGCTCGATCATACGCTCAGGCTTGTTCGCCAACATCGTACGTGCGGTTGTTACCTTCAATCCGCCCGGATGACCGGAGTGACGGTAGTAGTTCTTCTGATCCAGCTTCTTGCCAGTCAGAACAATTTGTTCTGCGTTAATGATGACTACAAAATCGCCTGTATCTACATGTGGCGTAAATTGCGGTTTATGTTTGCCGCGAATGATGGCAGCCACTTCACTAGCCAGACGGCCCAGTGTTTGACCGGCAGCGTCAACGACGTACCATTGGCGCTCCAATTCATTCGTCTTAGCCATATACGTACGCATGGATGGATGGTCCTCCTTGTTTCAAGCTCTATGGTTTTTTTCATTAAATACATACATCATCGTTATATGGAAGGTGACTCATTAGCTCGGGGCCGTGGGAAGCCAGCTAAATGAAAGCCAACTAATATAATACAACAATCGAATGCCAATAGCAAGGGGAAACTTCATTTGAAAGGATCAAGTTCTCCATAATCGACGGACAGAAGGGTCAGCCCTTCTGCTCGTGCTGTAGGACCAGCCGCTTGCCGGTTTCGATCAGCCAGAATACTTCGCATCTGCTCCGGATTCCGCTTGCCTTCTCCAACCTGAATCAATGTGCCGGCAATAATCCGCACCATATTGTACAAGAATCCGCTGCCCGATACATAGAGATGCAGCAGCCGTCCCGTACTCGGCGGGTATGGCACCGGCTCTTCCACCACTTCCGCTTGCCGCAATGTGCGAATTCGCGATTTCGTTGAAGCGGTTCGGACTGAGCAGAAGGAAGTAAAATCATGACGGCCGATTAAATGCGACAGCGCGTCATTCATCCGGGACACATCCAGCTGCACCGGGTGATGATAAACAAATGCTCGGCTGAACAGATGGCTCACTCGACTGTTCCAGATGCTGTATCGATACGTCTTGCCGATTGCGGCATACCTGGGATGGAATGCTGAGGGGGCCTCCGCCGACTTCAGCACGACAATGTCCTGGGGCAGCCAGCGATGAAGAACAGCGGGCCACCGCTCGGGGGGTATCGAAGCATCGCTGTAGAAAGAAAATACTTGTCCATGGGCATGCACGCCAGAATCTGTGCGCCCCGAGCCATGAACTTCAGTCGGCTGGCCGGTCACTTTCTCTATGGCTGACTCCAATTCACCCTGAACGGTTCTGCCCCTAGGCTGCTTCTGAAAGCCTTCGAAATGCGTGCCCGCATAACTGACCAAACAAGCGATCTGCCGCAATCCGCTTCACCTCTCTTCTGCGATCCTGCATTTGCTTTCCCCTTCGACGTATGTGCCCGCTGCGATAAGGAAATGTTAAGGGATACATAAGTCCTTATTTCCCATTATCGGCAAATCGCGCGTGTAATCCCGACGAAGGAGAAACAAAAAAAGGGCTGCACAGAATCCGAGTTCTGCCCGCCCTTTTTCCATTTCCTTAAGCCTGATCAACAAGTTCCAGGTAAACCATGGGCGCTGCGTCGCCGCGACGCGGTCCCAGCTTCAGGATACGTGTATATCCGCCCGGACGCTCCGCATAGCGGGTTGCCAGTTCGCTGAACAGCTTCTGGATTGCATCCTGCTCTTCATTCGCCTTCTCTCTGCGGACAAATGCAGCTGCTTGACGACGGGCGTGAAGATCACCGCGCTTGGCAAGCGTGATCAGCTTCTCAGCGATCGAACGAACTTCTTTCGCCTTCGCTTCGGTAGTCTGAATGCGCTCGTTGATGAACAGATCCGTTACCAAGTCGCGGAACAGTGCTTTACGCGCGCTGGAATCACGGCCTAATTTCTGATATGCCATGGGTTTCCCTCCTTTTCCTTCTGAAGTTGTCCGACTTCACTTTACTCTTCGGAACGCAAGCCCAGATTCAGCTCTTGCAGCTTTTCCTGCACTTCCTCCAGTGATTTGCGTCCGAGATTCCGTACCTTCATCATATCTTCCTCGGTTTTGGTGATGAGCTCTTGTACGGTATTGATGCCGGCACGTTTCAAGCAATTGTACGAACGGACAGACAGGTCCAGTTCCTCGATGGTCATCTCCAGAACCTTTTCCTTCTTGTCCTCTTCTTTTTCCACCATAATTTCCGCATCTTTCGCTTCGTCAGTCAAGCCGACGAACAGCATAAGGTGCTCGGTCATGATTTTAGCGCCAAGGCTAACCGCCTCGTCAGGTCGAATGCTGCCGTCGGTCCATACTTCGAGGGTTAGTTTATCATAGTTGGTCACTTGGCCGACACGCGTATTCTCTACGCTATAATTGACCCGGGTAATCGGCGTGTATATGGAGTCGATCGGAATAACGCCGATGGGCTGGTCTTCGCGCTTGTTCTTGTCCGCTTGCACATACCCTCGACCGCGTCCAGCGAAAATGCGCATGTGCAATCGGGCGTCTGAAGCCATTGTCGCGATATGCAGCCCGGGATTCAGAATTTCGACATCACTGTCTGCACGGATATCTCCCGCTGTGACAACGCCTTCTCCTTCTGCGTCGATTTCCAGCACCTTTTCTTCGTCCGAATGAATTTTCAAGGACAACCCTTTCAGGTTGAGTATGATTTCCGTCACGTCTTCAATAACGCCGGGAATCGTTGAAAATTCATGCAGCACGCCGTCGATCTGCACGGACGTTACTGCTGCTCCAGGCAAGGAGGATAACAGGATACGGCGCAGGGAGTTGCCCAGCGTAGTGCCGTATCCTCTTTCCAGCGGTTCGACTACGAATTTCCCATACGTACCGTCCTCGTTGGTCGATACGGTTTCGATTTTCGGCTTTTCGATCTCAATCATGCAATTAACCCTCCTTCAAAACGTCCATCAATCTATGCAAACAATGTAGTATGCCTATCTCTCTCCAACATTATTCACGAATTGGAATGAAATATACCACATAGTTGTTACGGTTTATACGCGACGACGTTTTGGCGGACGGCAACCGTTGTGCGGGATCGGTGTGACGTCTTTGATCATATTCACTTCAAGTCCTGCTGCTTGCAGCGAGCGAATCGCTGCCTCGCGACCTGCGCCAGGACCTTTCACCATGACTTCCACAGCCTTCATACCGTGCTCCATCGCTGCTTTCGCTGCGGATTCTGCAGCCATTTGCGCTGCAAACGGCGTGCTTTTGCGGGAGCCTTTGAAGCCAAGGCCGCCGGAGCTTGCCCAGGAGACCGCGTTGCCATGGGGATCGGTAATGGTGACGATCGTATTGTTGAACGTCGAACGGATATGCGCCACTCCGCTTTCAATATTCTTGCGGTCACGGCGTTTCGTACGAGCTACTTTTGTTTTCGGTCTAGCCATTTCACTTATCCCCCCTTATTACTTCTTCTTGTTCGCCACTGTACGGCGAGGACCCTTGCGTGTACGGGCATTGGTTTTGGTCCGTTGTCCGCGGACCGGCAGACCGCGACGATGACGGATGCCGCGGTAGCAGCCGATTTCCATCAGACGCTTGATGTTCAGGTTCACTTCACGGCGAAGGTCACCCTCCACTTTAATGACAGAGATCGCGTCACGGATTTTGCTGACTTCATCTTCCGTCAAATCGCGCACGCGAGTGCTTGGATCGATGCCGGTCTGCTCGACAATCTTTTGGGCAGTCGAAGGACCGATGCCAAAAATGTAGGTCAAGCCGACGATAATACGCTTATCACGAGGTAAGTCAACACCAGCTATACGTGCCATTCAGACACCTCCTAACCTTGTTTCTGCTTATGCTTCGGATTTTCACAGATTACCATAACGTTGCCCTTGCGGCGAATGACTTTGCATTTTTCGCAAATGGGCTTTACTGACGGTCTCACTTTCATGTTTTTGACCTCCTGTTTCGGGTCTTGCTATTTTCGATACGTTATACGCCCACGCGTTAAATCATAAGGCGATAATTGAATCACCACTCTGTCGCCGGTCAGGATACGAATGAAGTGCATCCGCAGCTTGCCCGAGACATGAGCCAAAATTTGATGTCCGTTCTCCAGCTCCACCTTAAACATTGCGTTCGGGAGAGGCTCCAATACCGTACCTTCTACTTCAATGACATCTTCTTTGGACACAGTCAATCTCCTTTCTCATGCGCACCGTTTTGCTCATTCAATACGCTTTGCACCGCGTAACGAAGCTTTCCGTTGGTCACCCGTCCGGTTTCCGACAAGCTGCTTGCGACCTCACTTGAAATGCGATCGTACAGCTTGAGGTGTAAGAGATTTTTCTTCTTAGGCTGATCAAACTTTCGCTTGTCGCCGTCAGCAATCAACACAAATCTCTCATCGACCACTGAAAGGATCACGGCCAGCTTTCCGGTGTCCCGTCCTTTCAGGATCTCGACAATTTGACCGATTTTCGGCTGTCTACTGTCATCGTCCAACGTTTATCCACCTACGATTCTGACTTAGTGAGAATTTCGTAGCCGTCCGGGGTAATGGCGATAGTGTGTTCGAAATGCGCACACAACGAGCCATCCTCCGTTACGACTGTCCATCCGTCATCCAACGTCTTCACATATCGTTCGCCCACATTGACCATCGGTTCGATCGCCAGCACCATGCCGGGTTTTAGCCGCGGGCCGCGGTCTGGAAGTCCGTAGTTCGGGATTTGCGGCTCTTCGTGCAGCTCTGAACCAATCCCGTGCCCTACATATTCCCGTACAATGGACATGTTCTCAGCTTCCACCGTTTTTTGAATGGCATGAGAGATGGTGTACAGCCGTACACCCGGTTTCGCTTCCGCGAGTCCGGCATAAAGAGATCGTTCCGTTACCTCCAGCAGCTTGCGCGCTGTCTCGGAGATCTGGCCCACGGGATAAGTCCAAGCGGAATCACCGTGGTACCCTTTGAACTGTGCGCCGATATCTATGCTAATTATATCGCCTTCTCTTAATTTTCGCGAACCGGGTATGCCGTGCACCAGCTCTTCGTTAACGGATACGCAAATACTGCCAGGAAATCCATTGTAGCCTTTGAAAGACGGGATCGCTCCCTGACTCCGTATGAAGGTCTCGGCGATCTGATCTAGCTCTGCAGTTGTAACGCCTGGCGCAATGGCCTCAACCAATTTCTTGTGGGTGTCGGCGACAATTCTGCCAGCTTCCCGCATCAACTGCAGTTCCGATTCAGATTTACAAATGATCATTTACGCTTGCCCCCGTAACCGAGTGGAGATCTCTTGTTGAACAGCGTCAATCTCCTGTTCGCCATTAACCTGCATCAACAGTCCCTGCTTTTCATAATATTCAAGCAAAGGTGCTGTCTTGTTCATATATTCATCCAACCGGGTTCCGACCTTCTCTGCCGTATCATCCGACCGTTGATAAAGCTCGCCGCCGCACTTGTCGCACACGCCTTCCTGCTTCGTCGGATTGAACAACACATGGAACGTTGCTCCGCATGATTTGCAAATCCGGCGTCCAGTCAAGCGATCCAGCAGCAGCTTGCGATCCACGGAAAGATTAATCACGTGGTGGATCCGTTTCCCCATGTCATTCAATATCTCATCCAGCGCTTCCGCCTGAGATATGGTGCGCGGAAAACCATCAAGCAGAAAGCCTTGCTGGGCGTCTTCCTGTTGGAGACGCTCCTTGACAATGCCTATCGTAATTTCATCCGGCACCAGCAATCCTTGGTCCACATATTCCTTCGCCTTGACGCCCAGCGCTGTGCCTTGGCTCATTGCCAAGCGGAAAGCGTCGCCTGTAGAAATGTGCGGAATGCCAAATTCTTTGACGATATACTCAGCTTGCGTACCTTTCCCTGCGCCAGGGGGACCCATGAATAGTAAATTCAATGAAATGTACCTCCCAGGCTATTTGATGAAGCCCTTGTAATGGCGCTTGATCAACTGGCTTTCTACTTGTTTCATCGTTTCAAGTGCTACACCAACCACAATCAGCAGTGATGTGCCGCCAATCGTGACTTGCTGAGGCAGCCCGGCCAAGTTTCCGAAAAATACCGGCAATATGGAAACGGCCGCCAGGAATATCGCGCCAGCCAACGTAATTCTTGTCAGAATTCTCGTCAAGTATACGCTGGTCGTCTTGCCTGGACGAATGCCTGGAATATAACCGCCATTCTTCTTCATTTGGTCAGCCATTTGCACAGGGTTAATCTGCACAAAGGTGTAGAAGAAGGTAAAGCCGACAATCAAGATTACATACAGGACCATACCAAGCGGTTCGGTATAGTTCAGTTCACGAATAATCCAGTCTGCCCATACGCGACCCGTCCAGAACTGGGCGATCGTCGCCGGGAAGAACAGCAGCGACAGAGCGAAGATGACCGGAATGACGCCAGCCGCATTTACCTTCAACGGAATGTGCGTAGACTGACCGCCGTACATCTTGCGTCCAACGACGCGCTTCGCGTACTGTACAGGAATTTTGCGAATCCCTTGCTGAATGTAAATGACACCAACTACAATCGCAACAACAACGAGCAAAATAACAATGAACTTCACGATATTCAGGAAGAGCATGTCTGCCGCATCCCCTGTAAACAGGGTTTGATAAATCAGATTCACGCTAGTCGGAATACCCGCGATGATACCGGCAAAAATCAGAATCGAGATTCCGTTGCCAATGCCGCGTTCCGTGATTTGCTCGCCGAGCCACATCAGAAATGCCGTACCTGCTGTCAGCACAATCGCAATAACGGTATACGTTGCAAAGCTAGGATCAATGACCATTTGCTGCGTATACAGTCGGTTGAAACCGATCGACATGGAGTAGGCTTGGATAAAGCCCAATCCGATCGTGCCATACCTGGTGATCTGAGCAAGCTTGCGCTTGCCATTCTCGCCTTCCTTCGCCCACTGCGCGAACTTGGGAATCACATCCATCGACAAAAGCTGTACAATGATGGAC
Source organism: Xylanibacillus composti (assembly GCF_018403685.1). Lineage (NCBI taxonomy): Bacteria > Bacillati > Bacillota > Bacilli > Caryophanales > Paenibacillaceae > Xylanibacillus > Xylanibacillus composti. The sequence continues at coordinate 14,066 of NZ_BOVK01000074.1, read as the reverse complement.
GCCGTAATATACGGCATGATCCCCATCGCAAAGATGGAGAAGTTATTGAGTGCCCCGCCCGAGAAAGTGTTCAGCAATCCGAAAATGTCACTTTGCTGGGAGCGGTCAAAGTTCTTGAGAAATTCGATATCAATATTGGGTACCGGTATGAATGACCCGAGCCGATAAATCAGCAGGATCCCCAGCGTAAAAAGAATTTTGTTCCGCAGATCCTGTACCCTCATGATATTGGATATGGTCTTGAACATCAAATCACCTCGGATTTACCGCCGGCAGCTTGAATTTTTTCCACCGCAGATTGGGAGAACTTATGAGCCTTGACGGTCAATTTTACTTGCAATTCGCCGTTGCCGAGCACTTTGATGCCGTCTTTCGCATTTTTTACAACTCCGGATTCCAACAATGTTTCCGGTGTAACTTCTGTTCCCTCTGCGAAGCGATTCAAATCATCCAGGTTGATGATCGCAAACTCTTTGCGGTGAATGTTCGTGAAGCCGCGCTTCGGCAGTCGGCGGAACAAAGGATTTTGGCCGCCTTCAAATCCAGGGCGAACACCGCCGCCCGAACGAGCGTTTTGACCTTTGTGGCCCTTTCCGGCTGTCTTGCCATTGCCAGAACCAATTCCCCGTCCCTTGCGCTTGCGCACATGCGTGGAACCAGGTGCAGGTTGCAGTTCATGTAATTTCATGGGTGCACCTCCTTGTAGATGATATTACACTTCTTTCACTTCGACCAAGTGACTGACTTTGTTAATCATACCCCGAACGGATGCATTGTCCGCATGGACTACAGTCTGATGAAGCTTGCGCAGCCCCAGCGTTCTGACAGTCACCCGCTGATCTTCCGGGCGTCCGATCAAACTGCGTTTGAGGGTAACTTGTAGGTTTTTCGCCATCGGTATCCCCTCCTTATCCTAACAGTTCTTCCACGGTTTTGCCGCGTAGTTTTGCTACATCCTCCGCACGCTTCAAGCGGCTCAGGCCTTCCAATGTCGCGTTTACCATATTCATGGCGTTCGAGGAACCAAGCGATTTTGTCAAAATGTCGCCCACACCCGCAAGCTCAAGAACGGCACGAACCGGTCCGCCTGCGATCACACCTGTACCTTCAGAAGCTGGCTTCAGCATAACCTTGCCAGCGCCGAAGTGTCCAAGCACCTGATGTGGAATCGTCGTGCCTACCATAGGCACTTGAATGAGGTTTTTCTTGGCATCGTCGATGCCTTTGCGAATGGCATCCGGCACCTCGGAAGCTTTGCCGATACCGGCGCCAACCCATCCTTTGCCGTCACCTACCACAACCAGTGCGCTGAAGCTGAAGCGGCGACCGCCTTTTACAACTTTCGCAACACGATTGATATGCACTACTTTTTCCGTCAATTCCAAAGTGTTAGGATCAATGCGCAAGTGACTGACCTCCTTTTCCAGTTATTTTAGAATTGCAATCCGGCTTCGCGAGCTGCGTCTGCCAGCGCTTGAATTCGTCCGTGATACAAGTATCCGCCGCGGTCAAAGACTACTTGATCCACACCAGCCGCCTTCGCGCGCTTTGCGATCAATTCGCCCACCTTGCGAGCGGCTTCCACGTTGCCGCCATTTTCTACTTCGCCGATCTCTTTATCCAATGTAGAAGCAGCAGCAACTGTAACGCCTTGCGTATCGTCAATCAGCTGTGCGTAGATGTGCTTGGAAGAACGGAACACGTTCAAACGAGGACGCGCCGTCGTCCCTTGCACGGACTTGCGCACACGCAGATGACGCTTTTTGCGTGCTTTATTCTTATCGCCCTTCGTGATCATGGGAGATTTCACTCCTTTCCACTCGCTTAACTAGCTAGCCTTATTTCTTCTTGCCCGCTTTGCCTTCCTTGCGGATAATGCGTTCGCCTTCGTACTTGATTCCTTTGCCCTTATAAGGCTCAGGCTCACGAACAGAACGGATTTTCGCAGCAATCGCGCCTACGCGTTCCTTGTCGATCCCCTTCACAATCACCTTATTGTTGGCAGGAACTTCAAACTCAATGCCTTCTTCCGGCTCGATCTCAACAGGATGGGAATAACCGACATTCAATACTACCTTCTTGCCGGTCAGTTGGGCGCGGTAACCGACGCCTACGAGTTCCAGAGACTTGCTGAAGCCTTCTGTTACGCCGCTAACCATATTGTTGATCACGCTGCGGGTAGTACCGTGCAGCGATCTGTGCAATTTATTGTCGGAAGGACGAACTACGCTCAGTTCAGAGCCGTTCACCTCCACGATCATGTCGCGGTGAATTTCGCGGGACAGCGTTCCTTTCGGTCCTTTGATTGTAATCACGCGATTGTCCATTTGAATATCGACACCATTCGGAATGGTGATCGCTTTGCGTCCGATACGAGACATGGGTACACCTCCATTCGTTTAAGCTTATCTTACCACACGTAGCAAAGCACTTCGCCGCCAGCTTTTTTCTGACGTGCTTCCTTGTCCGTCATAACACCCGCAGAGGTGGAGAGGATTGCGATGCCCAATCCGCCAAGTACGCGAGGGATTTCATGGGTTTTGGCATATACACGCAACCCGGGTTTGCTGATCCGTTTCAATCCGGTGATGACACGTTCACTGTTTTGACCGTATTTCAAGAAGATGCGAATGATCCCTTGTTTGTTATCTTCCACATACTCCGCATCACGAATGAAGCCTTCCTGCTTCAAAATCTCTGCGATTTGCTTTTTGATTTTGGAAGCCGGCACTTCAACCGTTTCATGACGAACTGTATTGGCATTGCGAATGCGAGTCAGCATATCTGCAATTGGATCTGACATTACCATAGTATAGGAACCTCCTTCCTGAAGCGGGTGATTACCAGCTTGCTTTTTTCACGCCAGGAATCTGGCCTTTATATGCGAGTTCGCGGAAACAAATCCGGCAAATCTTGAATTTGCGAAGAACCGAATGCGGGCGTCCGCAGCGTTCACAACGAGTATAAGCGCGGACTTGGAACTTCGGCTTCCGCTGCTGCTTGACTTTCATCGACGTTTTTGCCACTTGCTATGCACCTCCCGTCATTCGGTTTATTTCGCAAACGGCATACCCAATTGGGTCAACAATTCGCGAGACTCTTCATCCGTTTTCGCTGTCGTTACAATGACGATATCCATACCGCGGACTTTGTCCACTTGATCGTAGTCAATCTCAGGGAAAATCAGCTGTTCCTTCAGGCCGAGCGTATAGTTGCCGCGTCCGTCGAATGCCTTGGTCGATACACCGCGGAAGTCGCGTACGCGAGGCAATGAGATATTGAACAGCTTATCCAGGAAGTGATACATACGCTCACCGCGCAGTGTCACCTTTACACCGATCGGCATACCTTCGCGAAGCTTGAAGCCGGCAATCGATTTTTTCGCCTTTGTGATGATCGGCTTTTGACCGGCGATCGCTTGCAGGTCATTTACAGCCGAATCCAACACTTTCGAGTTTTGCACGGCATCGCCGACACCCATGTTGATGACGACTTTCTCGATTTTAGGCACTTGCATGACGGTTGTATAGTTGAACTTTTGCATCAAGCTCGGTGTGACTTCATTCAGAAAACGTTCCTTCATTCTTGCTGCCATGTTTCGATTTACCCTCCTTTCCGAACAACGGATTAATCAATAACTTCGCCGGACCGTTTGGCCACGCGCACTTTTTTGCCGTTATCAAGCACTTTGTATCCGATTCGAGTCGGCTGGCCGCTTTTCGGATCGATCAGCATCACGTTTGACACGTGAATCGGCGCTTCCTGAGTCAGGATGCCGCCTTGCGGATTTTGCTGCGAAGGCTTCGCATGCTTCTTCACCATGTTAATTCCTTCGACGAGTACGCGATTTTCACGAGGAAACGCTGCAATGACGCGGCCCTTTTTGCCTTTGTCTTTGCCCGTAATCACCATAACCGTGTCTTCTTTTTTCACGTGCAGCTTGTTGTTGTGAGACTCAAGCTTTTTTCCCTTGTTAGGCATGTTTCGTTACACCTCCTGTACGCTTTCGCAAAAGAAAGCCGCTTCGGCACAGCCGTCCAATTTAAATAACTTCCGGTGCCAAAGAAACGATCTTCATATAATCTCTTTCACGCAGCTCGCGAGCAACGGGTCCGAAGATCCGTGTTCCGCGCGGGCTCTTGTCGTCTCTGATAATGACAGCCGCATTCTCGTCAAAGCGGATGTACGATCCATCATTCCGGCGGGATTCACGACGGGTTCTCACGATAACCGCAGTTACCACATCGCCTTTTTTGACAACGCCACCTGGTGTTGCTTGTTTTACGGAGCAGATGATTGTGTCGCCAATCCGTCCAAAACGGCGACCTGTACCGCCAAGCACACGAATGCACATCAGTTCCTTCGCGCCGGAATTGTCGGCTGCCTTCAAACGAGTAAATGGTTGAATCATGTTAGTCCCTCCTTCCGTTCTTCTCGTCGCGCATTAGATAACGATCGCTTTTTCAGTGATCTCTACTAATCTCCAACGCTTGTCTTTGGACAATGGGCGGGTTTCCATAATTTTTACGGTATCGCCGATTTTCGCTTCGTTCAGCTCATCATGCGCCTTGAATTTCTTCGTGTACTTGATGCGCTTGTGATACAGCGAGTGTTTTTTATACGTCTCAACGGCTACGACAATCGTTTTGTCCATCTTGTCGCTCACTACCTTGCCGATTTGCACTCTACGTTCATTGCGTTCGCTCATGTGCTTCTGAGACCTCCTCTCTGAAATTATCCGTCTGCACGAAATGTGCCAGTTCGATTAGCTGCTGATTCCAAGTTCGCGCTCGCGAAGTACCGTTTTTGCACGGGCAATGGACTTGCGAATGTCACGAATTTGTGTCGGATTGTCCAGCTGGCCGGTAGCCAATTGGAAGCGAAGGTTAAACAGCTCTTCCTTGAATCCGGCAATCTTTTGTTCGATTTCAGCAGTGGTCAAGTTGCGGAATTCACTAGCCTTCATTTCCTTCACCACCCACTTCTCTTTTCACAAATTTCGTTTTGACCGGGAGCTTGTGGGAAGCAAGACGCATCGCTTCGCGCGCAACCTCTTCGCTAACCCCGGCAAGTTCGAACATGATCTTGCCCGGCTTCACAACAGCTACCCATTTCTCAACGTTACCTTTACCAGAACCCATCCGCACCTCAAGAGGCTTTTGCGTGATTGGCTTGGAAGGGAAAATTTTAATCCAAACTTTACCGCCCCGTTTGATGTAACGGGTCATGGCGATACGCGCTGCTTCGATTTGACGGTTCGTTACCCAGGATGGCTCCAGGGCCTGCAGGCCGTATTCGCCGAATGCAACTTCCGTGCCGCCTTTGGCGCGGCCTTTCATCGTTCCGCGATGTTCCTTGCGGTGTTTCACGCGTTTCGGCATCAACATGGTTTAGTTGCCTCCTTCCGATTCTGCCTTTTTCTTCGAAGGGGGAAGGACCTCTCCACGGTAAATCCATACTTTTACGCCAAGGCGTCCGTATGTCGTGTGCGCTTCCGCTGTACCGTAATCAATATCGGCACGAAGCGTATGAAGCGGTACTGTACCTTCGCTGTAGCCTTCGCTGCGGGCGATTTCCGCGCCGCCGAGACGTCCGCTTACCATCGTCTTGATTCCTTTTGCGCCTTGGCGCATGGTTCTTTGGATCGCTTGCTTCATCGCGCGGCGGAACGAAATCCGGCGCTCGAGCTGCTGGGCAATGCTCTCTGCCACAAGCACAGCGTCCAATTCAGCATTTTTCACTTCTGCAATGTTGATGTGCACTTTCTTGTTCGTCATGTTCGACAATTGCACGCGAAGGTTCTCCACTTCAGAACCGCCTTTGCCAATTACCATGCCAGGCTTCGCTGTATGAATAGTCACGTTCACGCGGTTTGCAGCGCGCTCGATGTCGATGCGAGAAACTGCGGAGTCTTTCAATTTATTCTTCAGGTATTCGCGGATCTTTACGTCCTCCATCAGCAGGTCGCCGAAGTCCTTCTCTGCGTACCACTTGGATTCCCAATCGCGAATAATCCCGACTCTCATTCCTACCGGATTAACCTTTTGACCCATTCGTCTTCCCTCCTTATTTTTCGGATACCACTAGCGTGATGTGGCTTGTGCGTTTATTGATTCGAGTTGCGCGGCCTTGAGCCCGAGGACGGAACCGCTTCATGGTCGGTCCTTCATTGACGTATGCTTGCGCAATCACCAAGTTGTTCGGATCCATCTCATAATTGTGTTCTGCGTTGGCAATTGCCGAATTCAGCAGCTTCTCCAATACCGGGGATGCGGATTTCGGCGTGTGTCGCAAAATCGAAATGGCTTCGCCAACTTGCTTGCCGCGGATCAGATCGATCACCAAACGCACTTTCCGAGGAGCAATGCGAATGTATCTTGCTTGTGCTTTCGCTTGCATGGGTAAACCTCCCCTCAACGATTATCTCGATCAAGTCTTATCTTCTGCCTGTCTTGCGATCTTCGTCCGTATGACCCTTGTAAGTACGGGTAGGCGCGAATTCACCAAGCTTGTGGCCAACCATATCTTCCGTCACATACACCGGTACATGCTTGCGTCCATCATATACAGCGAATGTGTGGCCGATGAATTGCGGGAAAATCGTAGAACGGCGCGACCATGTCTTGATGACAGTCTTCTTGTTCGCTTCATTCAGCGCTTCGACTTTCTTCAGCAGGTAGTCGTCAATAAACGGCCCTTTTTTCAAACTGCGTCCCATATTTGGTCCTCCCTTCTTGAGAAACGGTCATGCATGGATTCGCATTTAGCCATATTACTTGTTGCGGCTGCGAATAATATATTTGTTGGAAGCTTTGTTTTTCTTCCGTGTCTTGTAACCAAGCGTCGGCTTGCCCCATGGAGACATCGGCGATTTGCGGCCAATCGGAGCGCGGCCTTCACCACCGCCGTGCGGATGGTCATTCGGGTTCATAACGCTTCCGCGAACTGTCGGACGCTTGCCAAGCCAACGATTGCGGCCTGCTTTACCTACGTTCACAAGCTCGTGGTCTTCGTTGCCCACTGTACCGATTGTAGCGCGGCAAGCTTTCAGAATGCGGCGAACCTCACCAGAGGAAAGACGAACGGAAACATATTTGCTGTCTGCTTCTTTACCAAGAAGCTGAGCTTCCGTACCGGCTGCGCGAACCAATTGTCCGCCCTTGCCAGGCTTCAACTCGATATTGTGAATCACTGTACCAACTGGAATGTTCTCCAGCGGAAGCGCATTGCCAATTTTAATGTCGGCACCTGTGCCGGATTCGATCACATCGTCCACTTTCAAACCTTTCGGCGCGATAATGTAGCGCTTCTCGCCGTCTGCATAGTGGATCAGAGCGATATTAGCGGAACGGTTCGGATCATATTCGATCGTAGCAACGCGACCTGGTATGCCATCTTTGTTCCGTTTGAAATCGATGATGCGGTATTTGCGTTTATGTCCGCCGCCATGGTGACGAACTGTAATTTTGCCTTGGTTGTTGCGTCCTGCTTTCTTGGAAAGCGGCGCAAGCAAAGATTTCTCCGGCTGATCTGTCGTAATTTCCGAGAAGGACAATACGGACATTTGGCGTCTTGCCGGGGATGTCGGTTTATACTTTTTGATTGGCACTTTGTTTCCCTCCTAACTTGCGCGAATTTCGTTATACCGTCTCAAAAAACTCAAGCGGCTTGCTGTCTTCGCTCAATTGAACGAATGCTTTCTTCCATTCGGAAGTGTATCCTTCGTGGCGGCCATAGCGCTTCGGCTTCGCCGGCACGATCAACGTATTGACCTTTGCAACCTTCACTTTGAAGATTTGTTCAATGGCTTGTTTGATTTCCGTCTTGTTCGCTCGCTTATCCACTTCGAACACATAACGGTTCTGAGCCATCATGTCGCTCGTTTGCTCAGTGATAATCGGGCGTATGATAATATCACGAGGGTTTTTCATTACGCGAAGACCTCCTCAACTTTTTTGGCGGCATCCTTCGTAATGATCAATTTGTCGTGAACCATCACGTCCAGCACATTGATCCCTTCAGCCGGAACGAATTTCACACCTGGAATGTTTCTCGCGGACAAAGCGACACTGTCATTATAGTCAGCCGTAACAACAAGCGCCTTGCGATCCACTTTCAGGCTGTTCAAAATCGCCGCAAACTCCTTAGTTTTGGGCTGATTCATCGTCAATTGATCAAGCACGACGATTTCATTGCCTACAACTTTAGAGGACAGTGCGGATTTAATCGCCAAACGGCGTACTTTCTTAGGAAGCTTGTAAGCATAGCTTCTTGGAGTTGGACCGAATACGATGCCGCCGCCTTTCCATTGCGGGGCGCGAATGCTGCCCTGACGAGCGCGTCCAGTTCCTTTTTGCTTCCACGGCTTGCGGCCGCCGCCGCGAACTTCCGAACGTCCTTTGGTTTTGTGCGTACCAGCGCGCAGCGATGCTTGCTGCATCACAACCGCTTGGTGAAGGACATGCTGATGCGGTTCGATTCCGAACACGCTATCGGCCAGTTCGACTTCACCTACCTGTGCTCCACTTACGTTATATAAAGCTACTTTCGGCATGAATGCTCCTCCTTTCTACGGTGATCTTATTTCTTCACCGACGATTTGACTTTAACAAAGCTGTTTTTCGGACCCGGGATCGATCCCTTCACCAAAAGCAGATTGCGCTCGGCATCTACCTTGATCACCTGCAGATTCTGCAATGTGATTGTCTCTCCACCCATATGTCCTGGCAATTTCTTACCCTTGAAAACGCGGTTTGCGGCGATGGAGCCCATCGAACCCGGACCACGATGATAGCGGGAACCGTGTGTCATAGGACCGCGGGATTGACCATGGCGCTTGATTACGCCTTGGAAGCCCTTGCCCTTGGACGTCCCAGTCACGTCAACGAATTCGCCTTCTGCAAAAATGTCAGCCTTGATTTCCTGGCCAACCTCATATTCCGACACAGTAACACCGCGCAGCTCGCGGACGTAGCGCTTAGGAGCCGTGTTTGCTTTTTTCGCATGACCTTGAGCAGGCTTGTTTGCTCTTTTTTCACTCTTGTCGGCAAAGCCTACCTGGATCGCTTCATACCCGTCGTTCTCTACGTCCTTCTTCTGCAGAACAACGTTCGGACCTGCCTCGATTACCGTCACAGCGATTGCCAGACCTTCTGGAGTGAACACTTGCGTCATGCCCAGCTTGCGGCCTAAGATACCTTTTGTCATGTTGACACCTCTTTTCCTTCCATGCATCATAATGAGTTTAAGTTGCTGTTATTATAATTTGATTTCAATGTCTACACCCGACGGCAGATCAAGACGCATCAGCGCATCAACCGTTTGCGGCGTCGGATTGACAATATCGATCAAGCGCTTGTGTGTACGCATTTCGAATTGTTCACGGGAATCCTTGTACTTGTGCACAGCCCGGAGAATGGTGATCACCTGCTTCTCAGTCGGAAGCGGAATCGGACCGGACACACCCGCACCGGAACGCTTCGCCGTATCCACAATCTTCTCTGCGGACTGGTCCAGCACCCGGTGATCGTAAGCCTTCAAACGAATACGGATTTTTTGTTTTGCCATTGTTATACCCTCCTTCTATCGCCCAATTTTGTAATCGGACATACTCCGTGAAAATCTCCCGACAGCGCCGCGGTTTCTCCCCCCTTCCGCCTCATGGCAAAGGGGCCGGGTGTGTCGGCAACCTCTCACATCATCGCAACGTCACAGACCAACGTTCACTATTATACAGAAAAGTTCTTTGTAAATCAACACCTATTTCATTGCATTGCATGATCGGTTTTGTCGGGCCAAAAACGGTTCTTCACGCATGACTATATAATAGAAGAAATACGTACTTCCGTTTGCATGAAATGGCGCTGCAAGATTACGTCCTATGCTATAATGAAAGGATCCTATTGACAGGAGCGTCGATGGTTCTATGCTGTTTGTCACAATTGTGTTATGGAGCACTTCTCTCCTTCTCCTTCTTACTGACTTCCGTAAGGTGCAAATTCGCTGGCTGGCATTGGTGACGTTTTTTGGAGGGTGCGGGGGTGTCGCTGTCCACCTGGATGAATCGGTTCGTCCTGCCTGGGACGCCAGTTTGCATACGCCTGCCGCCAACCAGATGCTAGATGTTCTGCAGGCATTTTTCTCCCTGCTGAATTACTATGGTTTGCCCTATGCCTTTGTTCTCAGCGCGCTTTACTTCAATCCTTTCTTTTTACCCTCCATGAAACGGCATTATGCGGCCTTGTTTTTGCTTATTCCGCCCTTGTTGACGTTCGCGCTATCGCCAGCCTATACGCCGCAGAAGCCTGTTATGCATATGTGGATGGCGCTATGGGCGCTTCCATATATCCTGGCAGGCTCCTGGCTGATCGCCAGCATGCCCTCGCCCAACCTGGCCATGCGCACGTCGAATTATTTAGCGAAGCTCGCGATCTTGCCCCCTGTCCTATTCGCCACTGTCGTGGGCTATATCTTACCCGCATTCGGGGTTTATGGGATGTGGCGGTATAATCCGTGGTTTATCGGCCTAGCTTTCCTGCTGTTTCTGGTGGCCATGTTCAAGACTGGCTTTCTGGGCGTCCGGCTGTACATTGAACGAAAAAGATTGGACAGCACGTTGCGAGCGATTACGTCCGGAACCACGATCCTTCACCATGCTATCAAAAATGAGATCGGCAAGATCCGGCTCTTCAGCGAAAAGATGAAAAGCGAAGCGGAGGAGAAAGGGCTAGCGGATTGGTACGAGGATGTGCGCGTGATTGAGGAAGCCTCCAATCGCGTATTGGCCATGATCCGGAAAGTCCAGGGTCAAACCAAGGACCAGAAGCTCATCGAGGAGCCATTTCCCCTGCGCAGTTGGATAGAAGAGGTGCTGAAAAGTCTTGGCTTGCCCTCGCGGCAAATTCAAACAGACGTCCACGGCGATTCGGCTATCGTCATGCACGGGGACAAGGCCCTCCTGACTGAAGCGCTCACGAATCTTTGCAACAATGCGATGGAGGCCATGCCGCAGGGCGGATCCCTTACAATTCGCGCTCATCTCGGCAAGCGCAAGCATGTGCTGGAGATCAGTGATACAGGAATCGGCATGTCTCCCTATCAGTTGAAAAAAGCAGTCGATCCCTTCTATACAACCAAAGGCGGGGGATTGAACTTTGGTCTCGGGCTGGCCTATTGCTATCAGGTGATGCAGAAGCACAATGGCAGCCTGACGCTGTACAGCCGCGAAGGGGAAGGCACCCGTGCAGCCATGACGTTTCCAGCCCGGCGCTGGAGCATCGTACCGTCATCTGCCGACCTAGGCAAGGAGGGGAAAGCATGGACACAATCCGCGTTATGATTGTCGAGGATGATCCTGATTGGCTCAGAGGTTTGCGCGCCTATTTGAACCGCCAGCCAGATATCGAGGTTGCAGCTGCCGTCTCGACGAGCGAGGAGGCTTTGCGCGCTATTCAACAATCCCCGATTGATGTGGTCATGATGGACATTATGTTGGCAGATTCAGCAGCCGGCATCGTCCTGACATCCGAAATCGTCGACAGTACAAACGCGAGGGTCATCATGCTCACTTCGATGGAGGACAAGGAGCTTGTTTTCGAGGCGTTCCAGGCAGGTGCCATCGATTATCTCGTCAAACATTCATTCGAGCAGATTCCGGCTGCCATCCGCAGCGCTTATCGCAATCAGTCTCCGATCAGCGCAGCTGCTGCTGAAAAAATGCGAAGCGAATTCCGTCGGTTAAAGCAATTGGAACGCGAAATCGAAACAGAACGTATCCGCAATCTGGTCACACCTGCTGAACTGGAGGTGTTGCGCATGATCGATCAGGGCTACTCTCAGCCGCAAATCGCCGAGGAGCTTGTCGTATCCTTGAGAACGATCAAGGTCCATGTCGGCAACATTCTGAAAAAACTTGGCAGTCCCAGCAGCAAGGAAGCCGCTCAACGTCTTCGGGAGCTTGGCGCCTTCTCATCCAACGAAGATCAAACTTGAGAATGTACGTTCGGTACTAGATAAAGATTGGACTTTGAACTTTTTGCCAATCTCTTATGATGAAAGGAGCAAGCGGTCACTTGGACCCAAAAGCATACTTTTCATGCAGGAGGTTGGTTTTATTATGAAATTCTATGTGCAAAAGCACTGGACTACCGTTTTGGGCATCTTGTTTGTATTGGCAGCTTTCCTATACCTGTTTCAATTCTCAGTTGATCAAGGGTGGCTTACCGATACGTTGAAGATCGCGATTGGCCTGTTGACTGGCGCAGGAGCCGCGCTTGCCGGAGCAGCCATCTTCCGGTTGAAAGCGGACCAGCTTGCCAACCATCCGGCTCGCCGCCTCATCGGAGAATGCTTGACTGGCACAGGCGCAGCTCTGTTGTACATTACTTTTTCATTCGCCGGCATTTATTATGCGCTTTGGGATTCGATGACGGTTTTTCTGTGCATGATGGCTGTCACGCTAGCCGTTGCTTTGTTTGCTTACCGCTATCAGCTGCGTCTGCTTCTTCAAGTCGCACTATTGGGTGCGCTGCTCGCCCCTTTGGTGATGAGGCCGGAAACGGATCAAGTCTTTACGTTGTTCCTCTACCTATTCGTCCTGAACACCGCCAGCTTTTTTGTCAGCATTCGCAAAGATTGGCTGGAAGCGCGTCTGCTCCCTTTTGGCGGAACATGGCTGCTCTATACGGTATACTTCTTTCACTTTGAACCGCCTGTTGATGGCATTTGGAGCATGCCGTTCCGTTATGCGGTCGCCGCCTATCTGTTTTATCTTATTGCATTGGGATGGTCTTCATGGAAAAAGAATAAACAATTTGAGGGCTTGAACATGTACGCGGGGATCGTCAATGCAGTGCTGTTCGGATTGTGGAGTCTGGCCTTGCTCGATGGCTTCGTTCCTTATTCAGTGCCGCTGGCCGCTATGGGCATGCTGTATCTCATATATGCGCTGATCCTTTTCAAATTGACGAAGCAAGCAAGTCCTGCCTATCACACCAAGTTAGCCGGCGGCCTGTTCTTGCTCCTGATCGCAGCTTCACAGCTCGGCACCGGTTCCGTCTATCGCCCGTTGATCGGCGTTATGCTATGGTCTGTCATCGCTGGTGCTGTTCTAATCGCCGGCCAGAAATTGCGCATGAACAGCATCAAGGCGGCTGCACTTGGTATATGGGTAGTTGTCGGCTTATATTGGTTCGTCGTAACTTGGGATACGCCTCGTGTAGATTGGTTCGGAGTTTACGTACCGTTCTTCAACTGGGGAGCTTTTGCCTGGATCTTGCTGGCCGTCATTGGGTTTTATGCTTCCGTGAAGGTGAAGTTTGATCGGACGCAATCGTCCGCGCAAGTATTCTTTTCCCGGCTGACCGCTTTCCTCAGTCACTTGGTGGTCGGCGGATTGCTTACGGTGCAAGTCAATGGCTTATACCATTCGTACGATATGCCGCTGCTGCATGAACTGGCTCTATCGATTACTTGGGGCATCTATGCCTTGCTCCTGTTCCTTTGGGGCGCTTACAGCCAACAGCGTGTATTCCGATACTTCGGGTCTACCGTGCTGGTCATGGTTGCGCTGAAGGCGTTGCTGTTCGACCTGTCTGGTACGCAGACCATCTACAAGGCATTGACCCTGCTTATATTGGGCGGCATTTCCTTCACCATTAGTGCGGTCAACGCGAAGTGGAGCAGTCGTGAGCAAGACCAGAATGACAAGGAAACACAAGAAGACACTCCATCCCTAGACTCCGGCGAGTCGTAAGAAAAGCATAGTAACCATAAGCTGCTTCTGAGCCTTACAACTTGGGGGCAGCTTTCTTTTCCTCTCCATACCGTCTCCGATACTAGTCAAATCAGGACATCCGTTCACACACACTGGCGCACCCACTGCTTACACACACGCTGCTTACACTCCCTCACTGCTCGCCCCCCTACTGCTCACACACCCACTGCTCGCAGTCACACTGCTTACACTCCCGCTGCCTATACACCCACTGCACACACCCACTGATCCGCACCCCCACAGCTTAAAAGTAAAATATGGCTTTATTTCAGAGGCGAACAGCATGATTATC
>NZ_BOVK01000073.1 GCF_018403685.1 Xylanibacillus composti | reverse complement strand
GTTCTTTCGATTTTCTAACGGCCGCCGATGTCCATTAGAGGCCAAAAAGCGTTGATTTGACTTGTCCATTCTGCGCTAACGGTCATCCGTATCCGTTATAATGCCAATCAACGCCTCATCTGCCCTTTAGCGGTCATCCATGTCCAGTAAAGGTACAGTGAGCAGACAGCCACCCCCTGCAAGTTAGGCGACCCATGCATGATTTCAGCAAGCTCCTCTTTCGAATGGACACGAAACTGTCCCTGGAAAAGCCGCCTCTTTGTCCGCCAGCCCTTGGTTCCTCCTAAAAAGGGAAGAACAGAGGAAGCACCGCGATCATCACAACTCCCATTATGATCTGCAGCGGCAGGCCTACCTTAATGTAATCCATGAATACATAGCGTCCTGCAGACATGACCAGCGCATTGGGCGGCGTGGAAAAAGGAACAGCGAAGCACATGCTCGCTCCAACTGCGACTGCGAACAAGAACGCATAGGGACTGACCCCAAGCTGCGCCGCCGATGCCAGCGCAATCGGCGCGACCAGCACCGCACAAGCTGTATTGCTGATGAAGAGCGTCAGCAGCGAAGTCAGCATATAAATGCCCGCCAGCATCACAAGCGGTCCGAAGCTTCCCAGCATGCCGACCAGTCCAGTGGATAGCAGCTCCGCAGCTCCGGTCTTCTCAATGGCGATGGAAACCGGGATCATGCCGGCAATCAGCACAATGCTCTCCCAGTTCATTGTCTTGTAAGCATCCTCCATGCTGCGCAGGCAGCCGAACACCACCATCAATACGGCACAAATCATGACCGAAGCTACTGCTGGAATGATGTCCACGATCAACAGCCCGATCATCAGCAACATAATTCCCGCTGCGATGGGCGCCTTATGATCCAGCGTCACCTTCCGCGCTTCCTCGGCAGGTTGTCCGACCACGACCACATCGGTTTCTTCCGCCAGCAGGGCGATGTCCTCCCATGTGCCCTGCACAAGCATCGCATCCCCATAACGCATGCGCTCATCCTTCAGATGGTGCAGGATCACCTCGTCCTTACGCCGAATGCCGAGGATGTTCAAGCGATACTTCTCACGAAATCCGGATTCTGCGACTAGCTTCCCTACCAAACTGGAGGAAGGCGTCAACAGCACCTCCGCAATTCCAATATCGCCCGATGTGAATGCAGTCTCCGCAGCATGATGATCGAGCAGAGGAAGCATATACGCATCTGCGAAGGCCTGAACATCAGCGAATGCGCCATGCACATACAGGATGTCCCCTTCCTGCAGCTCGGTCTCCGAGGTCGCGACTTCTTGCGGTATTGTCTTGAAAAACTGATTTTTCACCGACATCCTGCGCCGGACTTCAATAATATTGACCCGGTATCGCCCGGAGAGCGCCAGCTCACCCAGCTTCTTCGAACGAATCGGCGATTGCGCATCCACGCGCACGCGATACAGGTTTTGCGCCAGCTGATATTGCGCTGCGATGGCTTTCGTGGATCGCGCTTGTGTCTGCGCATCGCGTCCATCCTCTTGGCTTGGCAGCCATCTGCGGAGGAACAGCATACAGACGATGCCGGTGGCCAGACCGACAAGGCCAATCGGTGTGAAGGAGAAGAAGCCTAATCCTTCATGCCCCCCGCCTCTCAATACATCCTGAATAACGAGGTTGGGCGGCGTCCCGATTAAGGTTAACGCGCCGCCCATGCTGCTGGCGAAGGCAAGCGGCATCAGCAGCCGTGCCGGGTTCACGCCGGCGCTCATAGCCATACTGACCACGATGGGCATCATGACTGCAATCGTTCCCGTATTGCTGATGAACGCTCCCATCATGCCAGTCGCCAGCATAATGACGATGAGCAGCCGCGTTTCAGATGAACCTGCCAGCAGCAGCAGCTTGCGGCTGATCAGCTTGGCCAGTCCGGTCTGAAAGATGCCCCCTCCCACAACGAATAGCCCCGCCATCATAATGACCACGGTGTTGGAAAACCCGGACAACGCCTCTCCGGGCGTCAAGATGCCAAACAGCATCAGCGCAATCAAAGCGCCTAGCGCGACCAAGTCCGCGCGTACTCGGCCGGATATAAATAAAATCGATGCCAGTGCCAGCACCGACAACGTAATCGCTATTCCGCTATTCAATGAAGATGGCTTCCTTTCTATTTGGAATCCGCTGCCGGATCATGCTGCATCTCGTTCTCGATCCGCTCCATGAACTCTTCCGCAGCGCTGTAGCCAAGCTGCTTGAGATACCAATTATTCGCTGCCGCCTCGATCAGCCCGCATACATCCCGCCCCGGCTGGAGCTGAATTTCGATATGCGGGATTTGAACGCCGAGATACTCCGTGAACTGGGGCACTACCTCCAGCTCATTGTTCAGAGAATCGCCCTGCCACGGGGACAGCTCGATATCTAGCACAATGCGCGTTTCGTCCTGAAAGGCGCTGCGTCCATATTGGCGTACGACATTGATCAATCCCACGCTGCGCAGGGCCAGGAACTCGCGTGTAGTCTCATTGTGCGTGCCGAGAAGCGTCGTCGGGCCCAGCTTCTTGAGTACGACGATATCGTCCGCCACAAAGCGATGGCCTCTTCTGATCAGCGTATGCGCCGTCTCGCTCTTGCCGATCCCGGATTTGCCCCTGAGCAGGACGCCTATGCCGGAGACATTCACGCATACGCCGTGAATCGCGATCTCCGGGGCCAGCGCCTTCACCAGATACCCGTCCAGCTTGGCGATAAATTCCGTTGTCGTCTCTTGTGTCCGCAGCAGCGGAATGCCTTCCTGATCGCAGAACAGCGTCAAATAAGGGATCTCCTGCTGACCTGACGTCACAATAAAGCAGGGCGGATGGTATTTGACAATGTTGCCGATATGCAGCTTGCGCTCCTCTACCGTAAGCGTCAACAAATAGGTAATCTCCTTCCGGCCGAGCACCTGCACCCGCTCCATCGGGAAAAAATCAAAGTATCCGACAAATTCCAGTCCCGGCCTGTGCGTCCTTGGACGCGTAATGACGCGATCCATTCTGCTCTCTCCGGCAAGCACCTCCAGTTGGAATGCTTTCGCCAGGCTTTTGACAGTGATTGACTTCATTCGGCTCTCCTCCTGCGACTGGGCGTAACCGGATACGCCTATTAATAACACTCAGTTTTTTTTCGATATATTCTACAACTCGTCCGCACATTCCTGCGACTCGCGCCAAGCGTTCAATAATTCGCCATGATGACGTCTATATTACCGGCATCCCGGTTCCTTGTATTATGTACCTAACGAACGGCACCCAACAGCAAATGTCCCATATTCAGGAGCTTACGCAGTGGCTCTAAGATCTATTGTACAACAGGCACAATCATGATAACATTTAATCTGTTTTCTCATTTACAACAGGCGGTGTTCTAAAGATGAAACTTTTGAAAATGTTTGCTATTACGCTAACGGTATTCGCGGTGCTCTTTATAGGGGCAGTCGCTTATCTCGTTTTGGACAAGCGCGACGTATTCACAACGAACAGCAAGCCCGGAACTACGGCATCACCTGGCACCCCCAATGACGCGCACAACGCAGTCCAACAGACGCCATTGGAAGCATCTCCGTCGACAACGACAGATGCTATGCCTGCCCAACCCAGCTCTACGCAGCCTGCAGATGAACCGTCTCCGGTGTCATCTCCGGAACCCGACAACGTACAACCAACGCCGAATGAACCTGAAGCCCAAGAGCCGAGCACGCTTATTATCGGCAGATGGCAGGCAGCCAACAACCCGAATTCATATTTCGAGTTTTTTCAAAACGGCACCTTCACTAGAGGAACATATGAGGCGAAAGACAGTTACAATGAGTTTTCGGGAACGTATGCGTTCAGCAGCCATTCGCGTATGAAGCTCCAGTATGAGAAATGGACCGTTGAGGTCCCTGGCTATAAAAATACGCGCGAGGATGATACCAGTCATGTGTTCGATATTTCCATCGACGCGCATACCCTTTCAATTCCCGACGCCATAGAGAAATTTGGCACATCAGAATGGACCAAAGTAGAGTAAGCATGTGAAACAGTCCCTGTCATCCCGATTGCCCGCATGCCTCGCCAGCGGGCGCTTGTTCTAAACCTTCGCTGCCTCTGAGCGCATGACAACCGGCTTTTTGCGTTCAAGGGGCAGCGGGCCGATCAAGCTGCTTGGCCCTCCCTCGTTTTCGTAGCTTGATAGACGAACCTGCTCCCCTCCCTAGTCGCTTCCCCCATCTTGTCACCATTCCCTTAGCCTAACCTGCTGTCAAGATATGCTGCACAGCAGACATCGGCCTGCACCAAATTCGCTTCGGACATACCCTTCGTCTGCTGCAACTAGCCCATTCTTTATCTGCTCCAAATCGTCGGACTCGTATGTGTAATTCAATAATAATTTATTATTTATCAATTATTATATATTGTTTTTCGATAAATTACATGCTAAAATTCGAATAAAATGCAAACGAGCGAGGTGCTTATGCGATGAAGCGAGAAACACTTTTCTTGAAGATAACGGTTCTTCTGATGGGGCTGCCTGTCCTTGCTTTGTGTCTGTTTGTGCTGCCCGGGTTCACGGAATATTTCGCAGGTTTAACGCCGGTCCTCGATTTTTTTCGGTATCCGTTTCTAATCGGGTTGTATGCCACAGCGGTTTTATTCTTCGTTGCCCTTTACCAGACTTTTAAGCTGCTAACCTATATCGACAAGAACCAGGCGTTTTCCGAGTTATCCGTTAAGGCATTGAGGCGTATCAAACAGTGCGCTATCGCTATCAGTGCCGCTTATATCCTATTCATGCCGCTTATTTTTCTCATGGCTGAGGCAGACGACGCCCCCGGTATGGTCGTGATCGGCATGGTCGTCATTTTTGGCTGTATGGTGGTTGCCGTCTTTGCCGCTGTTCTTGAGAAGCTGTTGAACAATGCTATCGAAATCAAATCCGAACTTGATTTGACAGTATGAGGTGAGCCTATGGCGATTATGATCCATATCGATGTGATGTTGGCCAAGAGGAAGATGAGCGTGACAGAGCTTTCGGAGAGGGTCGGGATCACAATGGCCAATCTCTCCATCTTGAAAAACGGAAAAGCGAAAGCAATTCGCTTCTCCACATTAGAAGCCATCTGCAAGGCTTTGGATTGTCAGCCCGGGGATATCCTGGAGTTCATTCGTGATGAAGACAATGAAGGGCAGTAATCAAGCGGGCCTCCATGAGCAGCATTGGACACTTGCTAACAAGGGGGAAGGATTGATGCACAGACGATTAGGACACGCCGTTCAGCAGCTGGCGCGCTTCGGCTGGCAGCAGGCATTATCCTGTGTATTTCCTGTAGCCATCTTCGCCTCACTGGCGCTGACACAGCTCATTCCCCTTCCCTGGCTGCCCCGATACGACTGGCTGCTGATTATCTGTCTGGCCATGCAGGTATGGATGCTGCGCTCCGGGCTTGAAACACGCGACGAGCTGAAGGTCATCACCGTCTTCCACCTGATCGGCTTGGCTCTGGAGCTGTTCAAGGTGCGTATGGGGTCCTGGTCGTACCCGGAAGAGGGCTGGACGAAGGTGGGCGGCGTCCCCCTCTACAGCGGATTTATGTATGCCAGCGTGGCGAGCTACTTATGTCAAGCCTGGCGCCGCATGAAGGTTCACCTGGTTCATTGGCCTTCACTGTGGCTGGTCGCCCCGCTGGCTGCTTCCATCTACCTGAACTTCTTCACCCACCATTACTGGATCGACATCCGCTGGTGGTTGTCAGCCTTGGTGCTGCTCGTTTTTTGGCGAACATGGGTAACCTACGAGGTCGGTCGTCAGCGCTACCGAATGCCGCTCGCGCTCTCCTTCGTCCTGATCGGCTTCTTCATTTGGATTGCGGAGAACGTCGCTACCTTCTTCAGCGCGTGGGAATACCCGAATCAATCGGACACCTGGCGTCTTGTCCATGTCAGCAAGATCAGCTCCTGGCTTCTGCTCGTCATTGTCAGCTTTCTGATTGTCGCCGCATTGAAGCGAGTCAAGGAACAACGGCCCGCGGAGGGTACAATTAGCCGCTCGCATCGGCCGCCCCATGAAGCGGCGGACAAGTAGAAGAGTCCCGGGTAATTTGGTGAGATATCGTGAAAGGAATCACCGCAAAAAAAACATGCACCTCTTCCGAGATGCATGTTCCTAGCCAGACTCTTCTATTCAGCCCATCATCCCGTTGTCGGCATGTCGGACCGGTCGCGTCATTCAGTGAGTTTCATGAATCGATGCTTGATTGTCCTGAACTGGAGCTGTTGACTTTCGTCGAACGAGCACATAATAGGACAAGAAGGCCAAGAAGCTCGCCGCAAAAATGACAACCCCCATAGGAATAGCTGTATATTCACCTGCAATGCCCACTAGCGGTGCTGCCAACGAACCTAGCAAGAAAGGCAGGACGCCGAGCAACGCCGAGGCACTTCCGGCCATATGTCCCTTCGTTTCCATCGCCAAGGAAAACGAAGATGTGCCGATAATACTAATGGACGATACGAAGAAGAATATCGGAATGGCGACAGCCAACAGCGGCGCTTTCACTAGAAGAGCGATGAGCAGGACAACGGAAGAAACATTCGCAAGAAGCAAGCCCAGCTTCAAATAAGTTTTCTCCGAGGCAAGCTCCGAGTAGCGGCCCACCAGCTGCGTCCCTAGAATCAGACCCAACCCATTGACGCCAAACAGCAGACTGAATACCTGAGGCGATACGCCATAAATATTTTGATAAACGAACGAGATCCCCGACACATACGCGAAAATGCCGCCTACCGTGAATCCTTGCGCAAGAGCATAGCCTGTAAAATCTCTGTCCTTCAACAAAGTTCCGAAATTCTTGACCACTTGCAAAATATCGCTAGGGATACGCTTCTCCACAGGCAAGGTTTCCTCAAGCTTCATAGACACAAGCAGTGTCAATAGAATGCCTATGCCGGTCAGAACGAGGAAAACCACCTTCCAATCGGCAAAAGCCAGAATGGCGCCACCCATAATCGGGGCGACAATCGGTCCGAGATTTCCTACTAGCATCAATAAAGCAAAAAACTTGGTCAGTTCCCTTCCGCTATATATATCGCGAACAATCGCCCTGGATATAACGAGGCCCCCTGCAGCCGCGAATCCTTGTATAAATCTGGACACGATCAATACATATATATTGGGCGCAATTGCGCAGGTTAACGAGGAGAGGAAATACAAGCTGAGAAAAATCAACAACGGCTTGCGACGACCTTGCACATCACTCATCGGCCCTATGACTAATTGACCGATTCCCAGACCTAATAGACAAGTTGTCAGGCTGATTTGCACCAAAGAAGCGGTCGTATGATAATCTGTAACAATCGTTGGAAAAGCAGGCAAGTACGTGTCTATGGTGAATGGACCTAAAAGCGAAAGTACTCCCAACAAAAACGCCAGCTGTAATCGTTTACTCTTAGATGATGGATTCAATTTCATGATCGCCTTTCTATCATTTGAATTTTTTAATAATCGCGAAGAAGGAACCAGAGATATTCCGACACACGACAGTTGCATCTCAGGGCGCAATAGAAATAGTGTATACCATCTGAGGAGATTTTTCATTAAAAAAAATCTAGATTTACAATCTATTAACCTGCGTCTGTTCCAGGCAACTTCGATTCATCGTGCTTCTCCCCCATCCGATGCAATTGCTCGTTGTCAAACACATGCGTTCCCGGCAAATACATCTGGGCCACTCGAAGCATCACAGCTGCTACTGTACTGGCAGGGATAGGCTTGTATTTCATAAGGGCAGCCTTAAAAGGCATCAGCTTGCTCAGCCATGCCGCAGCTTGCTCGCCGAATCGAAACTCGTCACGCTTCCCGAGAAGGAGCGAGGGACGCAGGATCGCCACCGAGGGAAGACGCAGCTCCCGAATCGCCGCCTCCAACTCCCCTTTCACACGGTTGTAGAACACTCTCGAACCTGCATTCGCCCCCATCGCCGTAATGATGATGAAGCGTTCGGCTCCCGTTGCTTTGGCCAACCGGGCGGACATGAAGGGGTAGTCATAGTCCACCTTGCGGAAGTTTACTTGCGTTCCTGCCTTCTTCATTGTCGTCCCCAGGCAGCAAAATACATCGGTTGCACCTTCAAACCATTCGGCATGCTCCTCGAGCGCATCCCAGTCGTCTACAACCAATTGCTTTAGCTTCTCCCGCTCCGGGAGACGCCTTCTGACAATGGCCAGAACTTCGCCATAGTCCTCCGAGCTTAGAAGCATCTTCAGCAACTCCTGCCCGACTAGGCCAGTAGCCCCGAGCAATATGGCCGTTTTGGCTGTGGGTTTGTCCATGAATTGTCCTCCTTCCGTTATTCAGCGGGCACACATTCGGTGTGGGATACCCCTCTATTACTCCGAAAAAACAGTGCCATCCAAGGGATAAGTTCTAAGCGCGTTCTTGTTTAACATTGAAATCATATCCGCAATGTGCTCTATTGATTCTTCGAATCCCCCATTTACCCCATTTTGTAATAATGGCTACAGTACCATGAGTGCAAAAATCACATATATATTCGATAACCTTATTATCCAGCCCTGGGTTTAAGGTTTTTATTTTTTGACCATTATGATGCAGACATATAGAAATGCAACATGTGATGGATATCATACAGGTGGAGGGATTGAGTTCATGGATCAGCGAGTTGCTCTTGTCAGTGGAGCTAATAAGTCAATTGGTTTTGAGGTTGTTCGGGGGCTTGCAAAATTAGGCATGATTGTATATTTAGGAAGTCGCGATGAAGCGAATGGAGCTAGGGCAGCTGCAGAGCTTAAAGCTGATGGAGATGTCCGCTTTATCCAATTGGACGTATCGAATGAGAACTCGATGGTGCAAGCAATCAGTCACATCGAACGGGAACATGCGCAACTTGATGTATTGGTAAACAATGCCGGCATCGTTCAATGGTGAGATTTGTATATAAATTGAATACGTGATATTAGTGCGTACTCGAAATCTCGCCTTGAATCGAGATGACAATCGTTCCGTTATTGTTTGCGTAGTGGACGGAATATCCATATGCCTCTGCAATCGCTCTGACCGGTAAATAAACACGTCCGTCTTGCAGGACAGCTTCCTGCCGCAGTTCATACTCGTTGCCGTTATCCATGAATTTATGTTCCCCTACTTTTATGCTAAATCTCTCCTTCATGTAATCATCTGTATCCATAAAGGCAAAGACTAATTTCTTCTCATCTCCGATCCACCATATCCCTTTGCCCGGCACCGCGAATGGAAGAAGGCCAAGCATTGGGTTGGGCTTTATGTAAACCGTCCCCCCATTCATCATGTAGTCTCCATTCATTAAGGCAGTTCTATTTCCATTGGGATATTCGATCGTAATTGTATCCGCGTTTGCTGCGTATACAGCAGAGAACAAGCTTATCAAAATCAACGCCAGCCCCATACCTGTCAGTAACCTGCGCATATCTGCTTTCCTCCATACTTCCCGTTTATTCTGTGTCCATATGATGCACTACACACTGTTTGTGCTTAGTCCGTATACGGACGTTTCAAATAGCTGGCCAAAAACTTGGCAGTAATATCCAGAACCTGCGGATTCCAAACCCCTGTCCCATGATCAGCGCCCGCTACTTTATAAAACAGAACCCTCTGTCCATGTTCCCTAAGCGCCTTATACATCTCTATACTCTGATTGACGTGAACAATTTGATCGCTGTCTCCATGTATGATGAGAAACGGCGGGAGCTCTTTATCCAAATCCTGATGGATAGGGCTTGCCTTCTTCGCCAATTCTATATGGTCCTTTACCCTTCCTCCAATAAACAAGCCTTCAGGGGAATCGGCCGCATCATGATCTAGAATATCATTATACTTTCCTAGCGTAAGCAGATCCGAGACTCCGTAATAATCGACCACTGCACTCACTTCATCCGACTGTTCGCTATAAAGTCCGTTATCGTACTCGCCGATGGTAAGCCCCGTCATTAATGAAAGATGTCCGCCTGATGAATTTCCCCATACTGCTACACGTTTCGGATCGATCCCGTATTCATCCGCATGCTTGCGCATAAATCTGATCGCGCATTTCACATCTTCAACAGCAGCCGGGAATCGTGCTATTTCGGTGTCCCTGATTTCAACGCTGGCTATCACATATCCCTTCGCCGCAATATGAGAGAGATTTGGAATCGCAGCATAGATATCCTGCTTCTTCCAAGCGGAACCTTGTATGAAGACGACAAGCGGGAATTTATAGTTCTCTCGCTGCGGCATGATAATTTGCAGTCTTCTTTCCACATCTCCATATGTCGCATAGATAACGTCAGGACGATATGTACAAGAATAATAGGCTCCCGCTTCCGCAAACTCGCCATACAAAACCTGCGTTCCTTCGGGCATCTCGTTCGCTGCCATATCCGCTGCTTTGGTATCCACGCTTTACTCCCCCATTTAGATTGAATATTCGCATAAATTTGCCCGGATCATATCCTCTATCCTTGATTCCTATGTTACATTGTATCACGAGAAATTAACTCTTGCACTACACCACTCTATGGAACTCCTTCGTTAGCGTTAACTGTTTATCGGCACCTTCATTATAAAAGATTACGTTACGCAAGGTACGAGCGGAAGTCTCCTTTTGGGCAAAAAAAATACTCTCCTCTAGGGTAAACAGATTCTTCAGCTGTCTACCTAGAGGGGAGTATATCCGGGTGTTTTGGGCTTTTCTTTTGATGTTAGTCGATTAAACCTGTCTGTTGCAGAATGCGCTGAATCAAGGCCGCTGCTTCCGCACGAGTCATCTCAGCCTGAGGGTTCAAGTGCAGCTGGCTGTCTCCGTACACAATTCCTAGGGAGACCATCATCGCCACATCTGCTTGAGCCCAGGAGGAAATGTTTTTGCTATCAGCATGTTTAGCCAATATACTGTCTACCTCTGCTTGGCTTTGCGTTTGTTGCGGTTTAATTAAGCGGTAGGCACGAGCAATCATGGCAATACCCTGTTCACGGGTAATTTGCTGCTCTCCACGGAAAGTCCCTTCGTCATAGCCTAAGACAATGCCGAATTGGCTAGCGATAACGATTGGATCATGATACCACTTACCAGTTTGCACATCTTTAAAGATATTTTGTTCCACATCCTGATGCATTAAACCTAATCCACGAGCGATAAAGGTCGCAAATTCAGCACGTGTTACTTCCCGATTGGGTTCAAACCGATTATTCCCTGTGCCTTCAATGACAAGTCTTGCGCCCATGTTGTTAGCTGCTGCTTGAACCCAATGATTTTCTACATCAGAGAAGCTCTTTGGATTCCAAATAACCGAGTAAGTGCCATGGCTTAAGAGGTCATTGATTTTGGCAAAGTATTGACCGTCTCTAGTGACTACTACAGTAGGCACATGGAAGACGGTTCCATCCGGATAGGTAATAATCCCCGTTGTAATGCGATTCGGATCGAGACCTGCTGGTAGAGCGATATACTTCGCCGCATAGCCATTCAGGTGATCGATCTCTGTTGTCCTGCCATCATGGCTAAAGGTTAAGTTTACTTGAACAGGGTCAGTAAGTAATTCATAGTTTCCTCTAGCTGCCGTTCTTTGTACTTCTTGTACCAAGGCGGCGTTAGCAGGTCGAATCGTAATCTGTACTTCAATCTCTTCTAAGACTGTGTTGCCGAAGTGCTGGGCAAGTGCCTCCAGATTCAATTGATCTTGAGGTACCGGATAACGAGCTAAAGATGTGCTAATTTCCAAGGTTGAGCCTGTCTCCCGTAATTGACGCAGGTCTTCGGCAGTTAAGCCCTGAATGTTTACGTCTCCCGCTTCATTAACCTCGATACCAAGTTGGTGAGCTTGTCCATCACCAAGGATATCTTGTAGTTTGCCTGAATCAATGTTCACGGTTGTACCTTGATCGGATTTTTCACCAGTAGCAAAGGGCTCCTTATTGCCGTTATCTGTACTGATGATACCTGGTTGTTCCCCTGACTCTTCTCCGGCTGGTGGTGTACCGCCGCCACCGCTGTTGCCGCCACCACCACCGCCACGTGAAGCACTTTGGCGGGTAATTTCAATGGTGTAGGTGTTTTTTAATATTTTCCCAGTTAGATCATATACCTTTAGTTCAATCGTGTTCCTGCCTACTTGAAGTGGCAGGGCGGACCAATCACTAACGGCGACTTCCACTCCGTTATGGAATACTTTCAGGCTTGTTCCTGCTTCTGCTTCAGGGTCTATGCTTATTTGTCTGGTTCCATTGGAAACAGTGACTGCATATATACCTAAATTGTCAGGAGTAAAACCTGGATTTGTCGTAATTTCAGTACCATCAGTATACGTTAAGCCAAGAGCATTCAACTTTCCTGTTGGTGGTTGTGGAGCTTGTACTCGGTTATCTACAATTCTGCGGGTAAAGCTAGCTAAAGCTTGACCACCATCCGCTGCGACAATGCTTCCATTCTCTTGCTCATAGGAAATCGTTAGCAGTTGACCTGGTTCAACAGTAGAATTTAAGGTAAGTGTGAGTGTAGCTCCATGGTAAACATAATCCGTCACAGAAATAGTGCCATAGGAACCAATAATACTAAATCCATTAGCGTCCGTTAAAGTGATGTCTCTGTCAAAAGTGAGAACCAGCTTGTTTGGTTCAGCATCATTAACTTGAACAGAGTCTACCACAGGTGCTCCCGTTGCTGGTGCCTGGATAGATTCCAGGTTGTTAAGTGCTTGAGCTAAATCTTTGAACGCTTGGTCTACCTGGGTTCGTGTTGCCTGATCATCATTTAACACATTTCGAGCAACGGTCAACTTATCCTGCAATTCTCTCCAGCTTTCAGAAGTGTAGTCTTCTGCTCTTAGGGTTCCAGCATCAATCTGTTGAGCAGTGTCAGTGACTAAGGCTTGTAAAGCAGTTTTATCCACTTTTTCTGTATCTATAGACACCGTCTTCGTGACTGGAGTAGATGTCTTCCCATTCTTTTCTACAATCACGGTGATCTCTGTGTCACCTTCTGCTAAATCTGTTGCTGGCTTGTGACTCCACAGGCCATCGCTTCCTACGTCAATTGTTTCTGCTACTAAGTTGCCGGATTTGTCTGTGTAAGTAATCGTGACTTGCGAATCCGGGGTCGCTGTTCCAGATATCTCAGGTCGTGCTACAAAGACTTGACCACTTGGCTGGTCGATGGTGGCTGTTGGTTTGCTAGTGTCTACTGTTATTGTTTTCGTTTCCGTAGCAGTAGATATGCCACCCTTTGTTGCGGTTACTACTACTGTGTACTCTCCATCTGCCAAGTCGCTGTCTGGTGTGAAGCTCCATGTACCGTCTGGACTGACCGTAACCGTTGGCGTACCAACGATATTGCCAGCTTTGTCTTTGATTTCAACGGTGACGTCTACACCCACATCCGTTGTTCCTTCAAATGTAGGTCGTGCAACGTAGATCGTATCACCTGTAGGGGCCGTGATCTCTAAAGATGGCGGTGTCGTATCTACGATTATATTCTTCGTTTCCTTATTGATTTTACCATCCTTCGTAGCGGTTACTTCTACTGTGTACGCTCCATCTGCCAGGGCGTCTTCTGACGTGAAGCTCCATGTGCCGTCTGGATTAACCGTAACCGTTGGCGTACCAACGATATTGCCGTCCTTGTCTTTGATTTCAACCGTAACGTCCGCACCCGCATCCGTTGTTCCTTCGAATACAGGTTGTGCTACGTAGACCTTATCACCTGTAGGGGCCGTGAACTCTAAAGATGGCGGTGTCGCATCTACGGTTATATCTTTCGTTTCCTTAGTGGATTTACCATGCCATGTAGCGGTTACTTCTACTGTGTACTCCCCATCTGCCAGATCGCTGTCTGGCGTGAAGCTCCATGTACCGTCCGGATTGACCGTAACCGTTGGCGTACCCACGATATTGCCGGCTTTGTCTTTGATTTCAACCGTAACGTCCGCACCCGCATCCGTCGTTCCTTCGAACACAGGTTGTGCTACATAGACCGTACTACCAGCAGGTGTCGTGATCTCCACAGTCGGTGGCAATTGCCATACCAAAGCATTACTCTCACCATAAATAGCAAAAAGATTTGGATAGTTGTCGGCAGTCAGATTTTCCAGTCCCGTCCAACTTCCCCCGGATGCTTGTCCAAACTGACGCCCCACAGTCATCCGATCATACGCGGTGATCCCCGCTTCCCCGGTAAAATTGCCGTTTAGGTAAAGAAAATTATTGCCTTCCAAATAAACATTTCGCTCCGAATCTCGATACGTATTCCCCGCGATAACTGCATCGCCTGAAAGAAGGATTTGACCATCGGATTTGGACTGAACTCCTCCGTCAGTATTGTTCGTAACGAGGCCACCGGTCATAATAAATTTTGCTCTAGAACCAACATAGACCGCCTTACCCGCACCTGATGTATCGCGGCGCTTATTGCCGCTAATTTCTCCGCCTTTCATTTCTACAGTAGAATCGGTGACGGTGGTGCTAGTGACATATATCGCACTTCCTAAATGCCAGGAGTAGCTGTTTTGTAAAATAGCACCTTCATCAAGGGTAAGTGTTGAACCAGAGTAGACATTAAATAATCTTCCATCGAGCGACCCTCGTTCAGCATTGCCGTCAATGATAATATTTCTTAATGTTACCTGGCTATTATTTTCAAGTTGAAATAGTACTTTCCCGCTTGTATCGCCACGCTTAATCACCGCGGTTTTTTCGATATCAGGGGCAGTAGAAATCGTAACATGCTTGGCAACATTTATTGCAACAACTACGTCACCACCACCCGTCAATGTGATATCGTCCAGGAGATATATCGTTCCCTCGTTATTTACCACTAGATAGGCTTTCTGTAATGTAGCAAAAGGATTATTTCGGGTTCCATCACCTGAGATATCATCGCCACTCCTGGAGACGTAGACGCCTTCTTCCGCTGCATAACTGACCGGAGTTCCTAAGTTTACCCCCATACCCGTGAAGGCAAAACAAAAAATCAGGAACATGACCCCTATTTTCCGCCAATTAATATCGTAGCTGTGCATTCAGACCATTCCTTTCTGAGATTCTTGACTAGTGTTAGTGCCAATACAAACAAAAACGGATATTATTCGGCATTTATTGAGTATGGCATTTGAATCTATACAATAACTATACAATATCAGATGAATGCTCTTGCGGAATTAGTTGAGTCCGTATAATTGTGTAAATTGATAGTCTTCCAAAAATAAGGGGAGCCATATTCAAAACCCTCAGTTAGAATGTTGTTGT
>NZ_BOVK01000072.1 GCF_018403685.1 Xylanibacillus composti | reverse complement strand
TTGATAGAAAGGGCTTGGAATGGCTTGGTTTTGTACAAATAAGGTCCAGGAGTTCCGTTAGAAATAGAAATGCTCGATAACACCGCAAATAGTGTCTTTGACTTCCGTTAAAGTAGATTTCCGAATTCGTCCAGAATATGCGCCCGGGGGCCAGTTCCTTCATTGGCATATACGAGAGGTGTTCAAGGGGCGCAGCCGCTACATTGAGTCCTAAGCGGAGGGGTATGCGCTCAAACCCTAAACAGTGAGAAGAAGACGCATGAACCATTTTCATCGAACCACACACCGCTCACCAGCGTCATATAAGCAAAGGGGGAATGAATATGACGAGGATGAGGCTCCTGTGTACGGTGCTCCTTGCTTGCCTGTTGCTGACAAGCTGTTCGCAATCGGAATCTTCGGTGCAGCATGCAGCTGGTTGGGAGGCAACCGGGGAGATTGAGCTAAGTGGGATTCTCGGAGAGACCGGGGAGGAATTCACAACGACCTGGGTAGGCCTTGAGGAGAAAATCGCCATTTCCAACAATCCTTTTTATGCAGGTGAGCAGCAGAAATATATGTGGTTGCTGTGGGGGGAGAAGGAGGAGCTGGTTCATAAGGACTTTACCGTGACTGCTACTAGCGAAGAGGGGGAGGAAATGACCCTTGTCGAGTCTAGACTTGGTGGTGAGAACTGGGGTGCGACTGCTTCCTTCCCTTCATCCATTGCCCTGCCGTCTGCGGGCTTGTGGAAGCTGGATGCTTACGTGGACGGCTCGCTCTTCAGCACAATTGTCGTTCCGGTTACGGAAAAATAAGTTCGTCCTGGAAAGACAATGTTCCGCCTAGGACCTTGGTGCATAAGGTATCCTATCACAGTTATGGAGGGATATTACTTGTACGCAACCAACAGGCAATCCCATCAGCAGCACCTCGCCTGGCATGAGACGTTGGAGATGCATGAGCTTGTCGCTTATCAAGCGAACCACTTGGTCAACTTCAAGATGAATCGGAACGATGTGAAGGATCCTCAGTTGAAAGGGCTCTATGCGGAAGCGATCCAAGGGATCGAAAGCAACCTGCAGGACCTGCTGGGGTACTACCCGCAAGCGCCAACCGCCATGCGAAAAAGCGCCGGGGATGAGATGACCGCCTTTTATGCCGGGCAGCTGCTTGGATTTGCCAAGACCGCTGTGCGCAATTATGCGATTGCGATTACCGAAACGGCTACTCCCCAGTTAAGAGAAACATTCCATAAGCATCTGGACAAGGCTATCCAGCTGCATGGCAAGGTGTTTGCTTTCATGTATGAACGCGGGCTCTATCCGTCATACCAGCTGGATCAGCTCCTAGCGGCCGATGTCAAGAATGCGAAAAATGCTTTGAGCCTGTAATAGCTCCTTGTCTAGGAAATGCGCCTTTCGTTCAACGGGAGACGCATTTTTTGCCTGACGGGAGCGCATTCCCAATGATTGTGGGTGCCGCATGCAGAAGCGGTGCACACTGTATGTAGGAGCCTCGCAGCATGAACTGCGAGGGTCGAACGAGTCAAGCGGCTTTGTTAACCGCCAAACAGAACCGTGCGGCTGATGATGACCAACAGGATGAAGAGAACGAGAATTGCACCCGTTGAAGTAAAGCCGCCGCCCAAACCTGCGCCTGCAGCGTAGCCCATGCGAACACCTCCTTTATTAGAGCTTCCTAATATGTTATGGACATAAAGGAGGATTCGTACGGGCTGATTAACGAGATGTGTTCTTGCTCATGCGCTGGCGGGCATGGCGGAGCTGCTGTTAGTCGGTATTCGCAAGGGAACATTAGCCGCTCCCGTCTGAGCAGGTGCCCTCCTAATGATGAGCTGCTATATTGATAAACGAAGCCTTGTTCGGTATAAACCGAAGCAGTATGGAAGGGCAGCTATTCACTCGCCGTGCGGGCGTAACGCATCCATTGTCTGAGCGAGATCAGCAGAAAGCCGACGAACAGGACGAAGAACGCAGGGAAGATGATGGGGCTGGGCAGGAAGGCCAGCAGCACGAACAGGATGCCGAGCACGAACACCAGGCGACCCTGAAAGCGTGCGAGCTTGCGCTGAACCTGCTCTGGAAGCTTGGGCCAAGTATGGGACCCCTGCAGCAAGCTAGGCACCAGATTGCCCACGAAGATGAATACGACGCCGACGGCTAGCGCAGCAAAGGCGGCAACACTGATCACATACCCCAGATTATAGGATAGGATAAACCCGCGTACGGCGAACAAAATCAGGGGGAGGACGGCGGCGATTGCAGGAACGGTCAATTCTGAACGGACGCGCTTCTGTGTGTCCTTCTCTAGCTTAATGGCGATGTTCGGTACCTTGTATATTAGAATCAAGGTGCAGTCCAGTTTCATCCATACAGTCTTGTTTTTGCATGTTCAAGTGCAAGAAATGGTGCTAAGATAATAATATTTATGATGACTCCTTAGCTCCCCTACCTGCCTGACTTGACACACGTCCACTGCCGATCAACCTTGCCGATGATAACACTGCTGCTGACTTAGCCGTTTGGAAGTGCAACTATAACGGACATGGATGACTGTTGCAGGGGGTATGGACGGTTTTTTGACATTGTAACGGACACTGATGACCGCTAGTGCTGAATGGACAGGTCAAAACCATACTTTTTGGCCTCTAATGGACATCAGCGGCCGTTAGAAAATCGAAAAAACGTTTTTTTCGCTCTAACGGTCATAGGTGACCGTTGCAGATTCAACTGGCTGGCCCGATCCGGTCCGGTTATCTTTTCTGCTGACCTCCACTCTTGTTCTGCCCCGTGCTTTTCTAGCAGATAACAAGCAGATAAGCAGTAACTATTTATGATCTAAATCTAAAAAGGGGTTTGTGCTATGCTTCTTCTCGGAAGGCTTGTACTCTTCACCTTGACTTCTTCCGTATCTTACATCGCCATACTGCTTATTATTTTCAGTCTATTCAGAATTCAATACCGGTGGTATATTCCGCAGATGCTGTTTGTCTGTGTCTCGCTCTCCTATATCTCATTCACCACTCGCGAGGCCTCGTTGGCGTTGTATTCACCTTTTATTCAAATAGGCTTTTTGATTGTGCTGTTGTGGCTGCTGTTTCGCTTCCATCCGTTTCATGCGTTGATTATGGGGGTGACGGGGTCAATTTGCTTTGGTGCTATAGATGTTGCGGTTGGCCTTCTATTTGCATTAGCTGGATATGGAGTCGAGCAATTTTCTGTTGCACTTGATTGGGGTGCTGGCTGGCTTGCTAGGCATTGGAGCGGCGACCATAATCACCAAGCAGAATTGGGGCTTCTCCTTCGTTCGGGAGGACGAGCAGGTAAAAATCAATTTGCGGGAAAAGAGCACTGTATTACTCCTGTGTGTAAGTATTGTTGCGGTTATTGGCTTTTTTGTGGGCTATTTC
This sequence comes from Xylanibacillus composti, assembly GCF_018403685.1. Lineage (NCBI taxonomy): Bacteria > Bacillati > Bacillota > Bacilli > Caryophanales > Paenibacillaceae > Xylanibacillus > Xylanibacillus composti. The sequence goes on along the minus strand of NZ_BOVK01000072.1, from coordinate 51,672 downwards.
TGCATGCTTTATTTAAGCACGCCCATGAGCCTTTTAGCCACAGTCCTCGTCTTAATCCTTGGTACCGGGATGTTGATCTACTTGTCCGGGAAGCGAGAATGGCAAGAGTTCGAGAGGAAACGGAGTTGGATGGGCAAATAACGGGAAGCAGGAGGTGAAGAGGGACAGTGGTCTTTTATCTGTATTTCACATTGATGGTTGGCCTGGAATATGCGGCGGCCATGATCCTGATGTTCAGCGTGTTCAAATTCAACCACCGAGGGCAATATATGAAGATTTCCAGCATTTGCGTGCTGATGAGCCAAATCTCTTATGCGCTATGTGTACTTGGTTGGTTAGAGGTTATTCCGGTTGCGGCGGTTATCGTATGGACGCTGTGCATGTGGCTGCTCTTCCGGTTGCGGTTGGCCCATGCCTTGATTGTAACGGTGTGTACGTATCTGGCGTTCGCTCTGATCCAAGGCTCTCTGATCCTCACTCACATGTTATTAATAGAGAGGGGCGTGCTTTCAGGACCGATAATGGATCTGATCTCACTCAGTTCTGCCTCCCTGGCGCTATGGGCATCTTATTATGTGCGAATACGGAATTGGGGCTTCACCTTCGTGCCTGAGGGTGGTGATTTAGCGGCACCAGGCAGGGACCATAATAATATGCGTTTCCTGCTCGTCCTTGTCATGGCGATGACCGGCTTCGTAATTGCATATGCCTTCACCATCCTGTACGAGAATATCGAGAGCTTCTTGGCGGCAGTGCTGCTGCTGCTCCCGACTATTGGTATGCTGCTCTACTTGCTCTGGGTTAAGGAAGTGCAGAAATATGCAGGGAAGCTTCCTGTGATTGTGCCGAAGCATGAGCTTCGGTCGGGTGAGTAAAGTCGGAACAACATGCACCGGGGGTTAGCGTGAAATGTCATACTATTTGAAGTTTACAATCATATCGTTCATAGAGAATATGGCAGTAATGCTTCTTATGATGAGCTTGTTCAAATTGAACTACCGTGGACAGTTTCCCAAGGTCATATTGATTTGCATAATGCTGGTACAACTTTCTTTTGTTTTGCGTGGTTATGGCTGGACAGTCATCGTTCCATTGGCCTCTGCCATTTTGTTGTTGCTTAGTATGTGGTTATTGTTTTCACTACGGTTTTTTCACGCAGCGATTGTAACAGTAAGCACGACATTGGCGTTTGGACTGATTCAAGGTTTTATTTTAGTCATTACGCTGATATACGTAGAAATGCCTGAGATTATGAGCATGACGATGGATATAGTAGCACTATTGTCAGCATCTGTAATGGCGTATATTGCTTACTTGTTACGCAAAAGAAACTGGGGATTTTCCTTTGTGGCAGAGGGCGGCGATAATCATGAAATCGATTATGGGGAAAGCAATAACAAGAAAATTCTATTAGTTTTGGCCGTTGCGATAACGAATATTCTAATCCTTTATGCATTAACGATTATCTATGGCACACTAGAAAGTTTCTTAGCAGTGGTTTTGTTGATGCTTCCCACATTGGGCGCGCTTGTATATTTGTCCTTTGTGAAGGAAGTGGACAAGTATACACGGGGAAAGTCAACTGAAAGCAGGAATTGAGTTTAAATAGATGCCTGATTTCACAAATGGAGGGAAATTGATGCTTTTGGGCAGATTGCTTCTTTTTACGCTGACCTCTTCTGTCTCATATATAGGTACGTTGTTTATCATTTTAGTTTGTTCCGCATTTTCATATCGACAATATGTTCCACATATAGTGTTTGTCTGCCTCTCTCTTTCTTATCTTTCATTTACAACCCGAGCGGCTTCGCTTGAATTGTATTCTCCGTTTATCCAAATGGCCTTTCTGGTCGTATTGCTCTGGTTGCTATTTCGGTTTCATTTCTTTCATGCATTCATTATGGGAGTGACGGGGATAATTTGCTTCGGGGTGTTGGATCCGGGAGTTGCCTTTTTCTTTATGTTAGCCGGTTATGAGGTGGTGCAGTTCTCCGTGCAGATGCACGTGGTAGGGGTCTTATCCGGATTGTTGGGCCTTGCAGTTTCCGCCATTATCTCTAAGAAGAACTGGGGTTTTTCCTTTATTCGGGAAGAAGAACGGGTGAAGGTCAATCTTCGGGAGAGGAACAGCTTACTGCTGGTTAGTGCGATTGGCTTGGGGATCATCGGTCTCTTCGCAGGCTATTTCTTCGTATTGTACATAAATAATCCGACCAGCGTACTCTTTACTGTCATCGTCGCATTGGTGAGCACGGTATTGCTGCTCTACCTATCCGGGGAGCGGGAACGTCAGGAATATGAGAGTAAGCGAAGAAAGTTTTGGATCGGCAAATAGAGAATTTGCTGTCTGGTAATAGAGATCAGATTAAGCGAATCGCAATAAGAGGTTGATTACGATCAGAGCGGGGGATGGAGTTGCTTATAGGGGAATTTGCGATATTCACCATGGCCTCGTCATTTGGCTATGTGGGTACTTTGATGCTGATGTTCAGCATCTTTAAGATAGAATATCGCTGGTACATTCCGCAGATGGTGTTCATCTGTATATTCTTATCGTATATTTCCTTTACCATGCGAATGGCTTCTTTGACATTATACGCGCCTACTGTTCAGGTCATTACGTTAATCGTGATCATGTGGCTGCTATTTCGTTTTCAATTGCTACATGCCGCAATTATAACAGTAACGGGATATATTCTCTCAGCAGCAGTAGATTTTGTATGGGGCTACTTATTCCTGCTTGGTGGTTATAAGATTGAACCATTTTCCACTGTGATGTATACAGGGGCTGTCCTAGCGGGCTCCTCCAATATTCTACTTGCAAGTTGGATACATAAGCGACGTTGGGGATTTTCGTTTGCACATGAGGGAGTGAAAGAACGGTCTGATGGAACTAACCTCTTCTTTTGGATCAGCGTAATTGTTTTCGCAGTTCTTGGTTTTTTTGCCGTTTATGCCCTTGCTTTGGTATGGTATTCTCCTGCTTCGATTTGGCTCGTTCTGTTGCAATTATTCGCGGCTTGCGGACTGCTTGTGTATTTCTCTTACCGTAGTGAAAAACAAGGGTATGAGAGAAGGAATGGTTTTCAATAAGACGGGCGTCTTCATAGCAAATAACGAAAGGCACGTGAGGAGAAGCGAATGTCATGCTGAAATATATAATTTTTATAGTGGTATCTTGTATGGAGTATTTGGGCATCTTTGCCCTCATGTTCAGTGCTTTCAAAATTAACTACAAATGGTACAAAGCAGAGATGTTGTTCGTTTGTGTTTCGTTATCCGGTGTTTCCTTGGTAATGCGGGAGTCTGGGTTGACGATGTATACGGCGATCACACAAATGCTGCTTTGGGTGTTGTTTTCGTGGCTGCTGTTCCGGTTCAATTTGCTTCATGCAGCGGTTATTACTGTCGTTGGGTATTTGAGCTATGCGGTTATCCAGTTTTTCATCGGCGGGGTGATGTTACTATTCGTACCGTCTCTTGAACATATGTCGGTAATGATGCATGTACTTGCCCTGTTAAGTGCTATGAGTGCATTGGGCGTGGCTTATTATGTTCGTTTACGGAATTGGGGCTTCACCTTTGTTCCGGCAGAGCAGCCGTCGAGGGTTAAATATCGCGATAAAGAAAATCTGTATCTTATTGTTGGGAATTTTCTTGCTTTCTTCTGTTTTTTTGTGACTTATTTTCTGTGGATATCTTATGATAGCACGCGAGTTTTATTAATTACATTATTAACTGTATTCGTAAACTTGACCGTTTTGATTTATTTATCCACAAGAATGGAGATACGCAAGTACAGCAAGAAGAGGCCGTATGTGAAATGAAACTTTTAGCATAGGATGAGTATTGTGGAAGAGCTTTAGTTACAATATCCTACAAATTTCGCCCTTTAGAAAGGTATTTGAATTGTAGTGTTGAATATTAACTGAAAAGTAGAAAAATTTGAAAAGGAACATATGTTCTTATATAATATAATTGGGAGGGGAAAAATGCCTGACGTAAGGGATCCCATACATGGTTTTATAACTTTATCGAAGGATGAACAGCGAATCATCGATACAGCCCCATTTCAAAGGCTGAGAAGAATACGTCAGCTTGCGACTACATTCCTTCTGTATCCATCAGCTGAGCATACACGGTTCCCACACTCCCTGGGGGTCATGCATGTATCGAACCTTGTATTTGACAAGATACAAAATAAAAGAGGGGAAGTGTTGGGTTGGTCGCAAGACGAAATCAATAAGTATCGCCAAATGTTGAGATTAGCAGCATTGCTCCACGACGTTGCACATGCACCTTTTTCTCATGTAGCAGATGATTTGTTCGATGAGTCTGTAAAAAGCCATGAAGGAATGGCTGGGAAAATCATTACAGAATCAGAGATAACCCCCATTATTGATAAGATAGGGGCGGAACATGGATTCAATGCACAAGCAATCGCAGCCCTAATTACAGGGAATGCTTTCCATCATAATGAACGATTATTAGCCGATATATTTGCTTCAGAATTAGACTCTGATAAAATGGATTACCTGTTACGCGACTCTCTTTATACTGGCGTTAAATACGGGAACTTCGATTTAGAGCGGATTCTAAACGTTATTTCCTTGTGTTTTAAGGACGGGGAGTGGAAGCTCGGGATTGAATATGATGGGGTTGAGGCAGTTGAAGGTCTCATTCTGGCGCGATACTTCATGTTTACTCAAGTTTACTTGCATCGCACTCGCAGAATATATGATAATATAATGATTCAGCTCCTTAGGGACATGCTAGCCAAAGAGACATCGACAGGAAGGTTGCCCAGTGATGTAAGTGAATTTATTAAATGGGATGACTATACAGTCATCGAAAAAGCGAAATCATCGGATAGTCCATGGGCTGATCGATTTCTGAATAGGAAACACATTAAGTGCATCTGGGAGTCAGAACCGGCCCCGACTCTGGATGAGAGGAAACTCCAGAGAGAAGTAGAATTACAGATCAAGGATGAACTTGAAGCAAGGTACAAACCTTATCAAGTTATAATAGATAGGTATCAGAAGCCTCCTTTGAAATTCACCCTTTCTGATGGATCTCCGACTATTAGTATTATCAGTAAGGAGGATCCGAGAATGACTTACTCCTTGAAAGAACGAGCACCTGTAATTGCTAAATTAGAAGAACCGATATATGTTTGTAGAATTTACGCAGATGCTGATGTGGCTAAAGAAGTTCGGGAGTTCGTCCAAATAAAGTCAATGATATTAAGGAGGCAGTAACATGAGTTTACAAACACTTGTGGCATATTTAGTGGTTAAGAAAGGACCGCTTCCTGGAAAAAAAGCATTCCAAAAATATATGTACTTTTTGGATGCGAAAGGTGTACCTACACCTCTAAGTTTTCGCATTCACCATTTTGGTCCCTATTCTGCTGATTTGGATTACCAGACAGATAATTTGGAGATTGAAGGGGCGTTGCAAATTCTCAGCAAGGAATCAGGCTCGGGTTTTGTTATTCAACCAGGGAGTAAATCGAAAAGTATCATTGAAAACGGAGAAGAATTCATTTCGGAGTACGATGAAATAATCGACTTTGTCCTTGATGCATTGCCGAATGAATCCAGGACCCTTGAGTTATGGTCAACCACTCATTTTGTAGCCAATTCCATGAATAAATTCTATGGCGGTGCAGTGAAAGATAAAGTAATAAGTGAGGTCAAAAGTATTAAAAAGGAAAAGTTCTCCGAGGCTGAAATAGCAGGAGCATATGACAAATTACTGGATTTAAAGCTTCTACCATGAATATAAGGTCACTTCAAATGCCTATTGATGCGTATTGTGAACTGTAATTTGAGAGTTGGATGTTTCTGCATAAGTTTGATGTGTGTAACCCCGAGTAATCGACATTTCGAGAGCTCGGGGTTTTCTTCTTTTCCCAACCCTTTCCTGCAATGCCCCCTTAACCAATTCTTAAAATCCAGATAACTGGATTGTCAACATTAAATCAGACAGCTTTTTTAAGGGCTGCTTGGCGGTACTGAACAGGCGTCATGTACCCCAATGATCCATGAAGTCGATGCTTGTTAAACCAGTTGACATAGTCGTATAGTTCCACCGATCTCAAAGGTTTGCAGGAGCTCGTCCATCTTTTGGTTTTTAAACTCACTCCCACGGTCCGTGTGAAACCACTGGATTTGGCTCAGATCGCCTTCTACCGTAGCAAAGGCACGGGAAATCAAAGCAGCGTCCTTATGTGGACCTGCACTTTGGCCAATGATTTCTCGATTAAACAGGTCAATGAGGACGCAAACGTAATGCCATCGGATAGTTACGAAGGACCCGAGTATCGATCATTTCGAGTACTCGGGTTTTCTTATATTGAACATTCAAACCTCTTTTAACGTCTATATATAAGGATTATGTACAGTGAATATTTCTTGGAAAGAGGGCGTGCGGAGAGATTGCGAATGGATAACGTATGGAAGAAAGTCAGATTCAGGACAAGCACAAAAACATATTCCCTTTTTTTAATCATTATGTTAGGTCTGTAGCACTCGCAGCCTGCAATAACGCTGCCACGGATAAAGGGCTCCTGGAGGATAATGTATCCGTAACAATCGGTTATCATTCGGAGGACAACTTCCGGGAGAGATATGGGGACTTGCTAAGTCTTGAAACCCGGAGCTTGATTACGGCATCGTATCTATGAAGCCAATGCTCCATGATGAGATTTCAGTGGATGCATGGATGGAAGAAAATCAGGCGGATATTCTGTATATAAACGGGGAGTGGGAGTTGAAACAATGGGCTGCGCAAGGCGGCTTGCATGATATAACGGATCGGGCAAGCAAGCTAGAGCCCAAACCAACGATTGAGACGAACTCCCTAATGGATGGGGATGGTCGATTATACGGTTTAGCTCCGTTCTTTCAAAGCCACGCCATCTATTATAACATCGACCTGTTTGACCGTTATGGTATTCCGTACCCCAACGATAAAATGACGTGGAAGGAAATCCTGGAGCTAGCCTCGCGGTTTCCCGCCAAGCAAGCGGGGATGCTGTGATGAACCGTTTGATAAAAGGAGAAATAGCGTTGAAAGCAGCAATGGAGCAGATTGAGATCCAGGGCCAACAGGCGGTAGACCAGGCGGCGATAGAGGTACACGGTTGATAAGGGGCTATCCCAAAGCAGGAAATTCGCGAACATTTCCATAGAAATGAGGGTGTGCGGTGTCTGGCATTAAATATCGATTGGGCGGTCTTCTATTGAGCTTCTTGCTACTATGCAGTGGCACAGCAACCCACACAAGCGGAACTGCCCTGTTGCCGAGCGGTTTCACGTTACAGAATATCCAGACGGCACTTGAGCAGTACATCAACGACCGGCTGTGGTTTTATCCGACGGAAGTAAGGGGGAGTCCTACTGATAAGAATTTTGATCCTTATATAGGCCGGACCTTGGAGGTTGAAGTTCGGGTCTATGACGATGGATCTGGCGACAAACAGGTATATGCTCAGACGAGTGCAGGGGAGTGGCTGGTTCGGTTCATGATTCAACAAGGAATCGTCTATAGTGAAGGTCAAGTAGGTCCAGGTGAGGATCATTACCCGCAAGGCAACTATATGGCGGTGGGGAGTTTTACTATCGAGATTCAAGAGGCGCATCCCCCGAATTATGGGATGTCCCCTCGCAAGGAAAAGATGATCATAGCTATAGAAGAAACTGCAAAAGCAGTCTGCGAGGATCTGGAAAGAGGCACGGAAAGCGGTATTTGGTCAGGAACAGAAGTGTACATGGCGGACTTTTATGAATACGAAGAAGCGGGCGCGCTTTGGTTGGTCAGATTTGACGGGTATGCACTGTACATGCCCATAGAAATCGTAGAGGAATACAATAGTTTCACTACTGTACTTGGGAAAGGTTATGGTCTGAATAATGTGTATGAGTTGGATCAGAACGATCCGGGAAGATTTATGTTCGACCGACAAACTCAGGATGCTGTGAGGAAAACAAGATGTGACTTTTAGAGAGATCCAGAATCCATACTTGAAGAATAACTTAATATGCATAGCATAGCCCCCGGACAAAGCCGGGGGCTATATTTCGACTAACCCTTCTTCTGATTGCGATATAGGAAGGTTCCACCTATTATCACCGCAACGAGCAATACTGTAATCCACATCAACCACTGTGAATGTGTCGATATTTTCGATTCATTGCCTAGATCGGAAGCTCCCCCTCCCAGGAAACCATCCATTTCAGGATTACTTGACACGGTACTTTCGTATTCCGCATATATGAAATCCTTAAATTCATCGACTGTTAATTCCGATGAATTAGCTTGACGTTTATTCATCCGTTTACTGGCCTCGTTCACATAGGACTGTGTACCTTCTTCCAATGCTCGTATCGTTTGACTTTTGGTATCATACAGATACGCTGCGCCGGTTACCATATCCCAGACAAACCGCTCATCGTTTTTCCTTTTGTCCAATGCGCGTGCTTGCACTTGGGGGAAGCCAACTGCAACAACCCGATATTCACCTCTGTGATTTGCAATTTCAACACCAGTGCGAACGATGTCATTTTGATATATAGGCACCAAATAAGAATCGGCAAAATCTATACTCACGCCGGATTCTTTACTAACATTCACCTTAAATATAGGATGAATCTTTCCTGCCTTTAGCTTCCCTTTCTTCTCTTCAAAGTTTACCGATTGCTGTAGTCCCGTATCGAAAAATTCCGCTTCTAAGCCGCGAATCAAATCATGATCGATGATTTTTCACTTCGTTCGGAATTCGCTCTCCTGTATCTTCAGCATAAGAGAATCCTGCCAGCAGGATCGTCAATAATCCACTCAGTAATAAAACCGCACTCTTCCTCATTCCATCGCTCCCTTTCTTACTTATACATACCATAGCGAGATTTAGTCCATTCATAACTTGTGTTATCTACCATATAGTCATAGTCACGCCAAACTGTTCCCGTGTTAGAGGGGTTTGAATAAGTGATGTTAATGTAAGCAACTCTTTTAGTGGAAGTATTGTACCCAATTACTGGTGCCGCATGATTAGTTCCCGTCTTTTTACCGGTGCTACTGTCAAGCCATGACTTTCTAATGATCATGGGCTTATCGGCATCGATTTGACCTTTGATAAAATTTAAAGTAACAGTTCCTGACGCTTCCGTACCTTTATTCACAAAGCCAGCATTATCAAATACATTTTGATAATTTGACCAGCTTCCATCTTCATTCGGACAATCTGTCGTCCCCTTGCCCCATTTGTAAATCTGGCATTGTGTGTATGCAGTACCTGTATGGTACTGTACGATTGATTTAGATGCCGCAACCCAGCACCAGTTACTTTTTTCTTGTGGGTGCTGCACTACATCTAGCAATTTATAGGTTGTACTAGCTGTGGACGTGCCGACAAAGGATAGAGCAAAAATCAAAACATAAGATAAAGATAATAGGGATAATTTTCTTACCATTATTCCGTCCTCCATTTCAATTTTTAAGGTGTCCATGACTCGCGACATCATGGATTTTATAAAAAACGGATCCGTTTTTCACAAATAAGGTGGTAAACCATGAGATGGATATTACCAACACTATATTCTCTCGATGTTTATATGTATACTCCTATTGCATCCTAAATTTTTTTGTATGTATTTCCCATATATGAAACAGACAATCATTAAGAGCATAACTGAAACAAACAATGAGAGATGTAAAGACAAGGCGCTAACGAGATTGTTTCAAACGATGTTGTGAAGAGAAGCACCTGAAATTAAAAGGATAATCAGGTCAAGTGCTTTGTATGATGAGATATGCACTGTTTATTTCTGTTTCATTCGTGGAGTATATCCCCATTTTTGCACTCATGTTCAGTGCCTTCTATACTTCAGTAACTCAATTGTTACTCTGGATCGTCTATATTGGTTGCATTTTCGATTTAGCTTACTGCACGCAGCCATTATAACCGTGTGTAGTTTCTTTACATATGGCTTGATTCAATTATGTGTAGCCTTGCTGGCTTTGAAGGTTGTTACCAATTTGGAACCCATGACTTCAAGAACGCATATCGTGGCTCTCCTATCAGGAGTTTGCGCATTAGGCCTTGCCAACTTGATCCACAGAAGGAACTGGGGATTTTCATTTGTGCCTGCTGAACGTCCAATTCTCATGAACTACCGCGAAAGAAGCAATCTGTTTTTTATATTGATTGTTGTCTGCTTGATCATCTGCTTTTTTGTAGTCTATATCGTGTTAGTTTTATACGCAGATTCTCGAAGGTTTTTCATCATGATATTAACTGTACTTGGGAGCATGGGTGTCTTGATGTATTTATCGGGGAAGGAAGAAATACAGAAGTATGATAAAAAGAAGCGGATTTTGAAATAGGTATGATTACTAATAGGGGGTGAATTTATCCCTGAAAATGGATGATTTAGGAAGTAGTCCAATTTTACCAGGTGATTTAGGTATTTAGAATGAATAAAATTGAATGCTGGTTATTTTTTTTGTAGCAATTATCAGAATAGTGATGCTAAAATAAAAATATAAGTTTATTACTAAAGTAAAGAGGGAAGATAGTGAATGGTCAACTACTTAATCTTCACATTAGCCTCGTCAGTACAATATATTGGAATGCTAGTGCTCATGTTTAGTTTGTTTAGAATTAATTATCGATGGTATATACCACAAATAGTATTTGTTTGTATATCGTTATCTTATTTGTCCTACACGATGAGAGTGGCCGATCACGCGATGTACGCAACGTTTGTTCAGATGGGTTGCCTAATTATATTCATATGGTTATTGTTTCGCTTTCAAATTTTTTACGCGGCAGTCATGGCAATTACCGGATCAATCATATTTGCGATGTTAGATTTAGCCGTCGCTTTTTTCGTTTCATTATTTTCACCTCAAATTGATCAATTCAGTTTAGAAATGTACTTGGTTGCATTTTTCTCTGGTTCAATAGCGATTGGAATAGCCTTGTTTATAAGGCGAAAGAATTATGGCTTCTCATATGTCCCTCATGATGAAGATGCAGCAGTTAACTATAAAGAAAAAGAGAATTTAATGTTGTTATTTGTAGCTATTCTTTCGGTAATTAGTTTTGCTGGCACCTATTTCTTTACTGCACAATTTGGGAATTCAACTAGTTTCTTAATTGTTAGTTTATTGCTTTTTCTATCTTCCTCTATTTTAATTTCTATCTCACGTAAAAAGGAGAGAAAGGAAGTGAGTTAATTAGTGCAAATAATTGCTGAAAGAATCGCCATGTCAATGAAAAAGGCGGTACCTGATAGAACAGCCTCAGTAGAAGTGCTGAAATTTGGTTTGGTGACATTGATCAGTAATGTTTCCGTTGTTTTACTCGCAATTATATTTGGATTGTTTATAGGAATGCTAAAAGAAACAGTGCTAACAATATTAACTGTTGCTTTACTTCGGTTCATTATAGGCGGCATACACTTTCGATCAATGTTGGTGTGTATGCTAGTTTCGGTTGTAGTGCTGACAATATTACCACTTATTCCGATTAACAATACCTGGATTGTAATATTAACAGTTTTAAGCGTGCTTATAATTTTGGTATTTGCTCCATCTAATATAGCAAATAAGACAAGAATTCCAGAAAAACACTTTCGACTGCTTAAATTTAGTGCCGCGATTATAGTTTCTTTAAATTTTTTTTTCTTGTCAGGTATCTTTGCAAAGGGTTGCTTTACAGCATCTTTAGGGATTGTTAAATTTAGGAGGAGAGGGAGAGGTGTATGAAGAAGAAGGTAATACGATATGCTATTATATCTATATCAGCACTACTGTATTTCGTATCTATAATTTCCGTTTCTACAGCTTGTTGGGTTATCGGATATAGGCCCGAGGTCCCCGAAGAACTCCTAAAAAAGAAAAATTAAAGGTTGTGCAGGGTGTATGGATAAGGAAAAATACATCCCCGTAATCAGACCCGACGATCGAAGCTTTCATTGGTTGGATGTGCGAGAGATCCTTTACTTTGGGTTGGAAGGCCGACGTGTGGTCTACTATACCCAAGATGACGTCTATCATCATATTATAAATTTAGAAGAATTGCTCGACTTGCTGGCCCCGACTGGATTTGAGAAGCTAGATCGGGGCGTAAATGTGCAGATGGACAAGATTACCTACTACGACTCCGTGCTGGGCAAAGTATACTTCGACGATCCGCTTCATAAGAACTCCCACTACGCAACAGTATCCGCAGCATGCATGAAGAAGGTTGAGAAGCTTCTACCGAAGAGCCGGGATATTTCCCTGATGGATCAACCTTTCCCCGAGGAATGACATTCTTCTGTTCAACTTGTGTACATATCACCATGTGAAATAGGGTAGACCGAATTTTCGTACTGAAAGGTGGAAGGATAACGATTAGGAAGGCCCGACTAGGTTTGGTTACAGGGGGGAAGTTTATAATACGGGTGCTTTGAAGCAAAACTTGCATGGAAAGTTACTCTACTATCATCGGTAAGCATGTGGTAGAATTTAGGAAGGCGTAACAGCTTGGGTGGGAAGAAGCTGCCTCCGGTTGGGAGGTGGTTGCTATGAAATTTTCTTTTGCTGATATGATGATGTTCGCTATGTTTATCTTGGCGCTCCTCACATATGTGAACAAAAGAAAATAACCCGCCCAAGTTTCCGCTAAGTCGGGTTATTTTCCTCTAGCCTTGCCTGGAGGTTTCCCATCCAAGTGTTATGCCGGGGGGACAGTTAGCGGCTGTCTCCCTTTACTTATCTTTATGATAAATCATCTGCTTCATACATGCAAGGCGATTGTTGCAAGGGTATAGGTAGAGGTCGAGCCCCATTAGTGGCCATTTCTAATGATTAATTTCGGGCTAATCGCGGTTCAGTGGCAATTAGCGACCATCTGACTGATATCTATTTCGGCCAATTGTCTTGAAGCTGTGAAAATGAAGCGAATTAGTATGGTCTTTTACATATCATTTCTAGAGACTGGATGGGATTCGCGATATGAAAAGACCAACTTGTTCACTTTTATATCCGCTTATCCCCTACCCCTGATCATAAGACCATTTTCTTTCCTCATCTTTCTTTTCCTAACGCTGAAACACTTCAATATGCGATCACTACGAAAAGCCGCTGGAAAAAGTATAGGATAAAAGAACTAAATACCAATTGGAGGAAGGATTTGAATAAAAAGAATATAATATAACATACTAGGATGTTGCATGGAGTTGAAAGGGGGCGTGAAAAGAAACTGCAGTGCTATCATCCAATTTTATTTTAGACAGGGGAGAATATAATGACGCTATCCTATGGCAGAAAGTTGTTCTTTGTTTGCCTAATCATCTATCTTTTAAGCACTTTGTTGTTTTCCGCACATTCTTCAGCGAGGGTGCATAGTTTTAAGTGGGCTCATATGAATGGGAGTATCGTAGATGTAAAGGCAAATGCTGATTATCTGAATAGCAGTTGGAATGGCGCAATCTATAATGACGGAAGATGGGCGTGGAATGGCAGTGCTGCACCAGTTTACGTTTCGGATATAAACTATTATTACTCTGATTTAGATCTGGTATCTATTGATGCTAACTCTTGGGTAGCAGACAGAGGTTGGGGCGTTAATTATTCTGCATTTGCTCAACCGTGGAACGGTACAACAATGTGTGCCGCAACACCGGATGACCATTTAAGTGCGATCTGCACCGGTAATGTTGATCACGGTACCATATACTTCAATGGGAAAAATGATCCTGAATACAACTTATCCACGACGTTGAAAAAGGCAACTATAGCTCACGAAATCGGGCATATTCTTGGACTAGATCATTCACCAGCGGGAACTTTATCGATCATGGCCTTTCATGTGGGAAGCAATGACTTTAGTCATGTTCCAACCACATACGATATTACCGATTTGAACAATAAATACTAGGGGGAAGCTTCATGAAAAAGGTGGTTATCACTATAGTTGCACTCGTCTTCACCGTAAGTGTTGCTTATGGAACGAGTTTGCTTATCGGAGAGAATGAACATTCTGACGAGCATCACAACACCGCTGGTCTATATTTGCCTACCAAGTCACTGGAAGAAGATTTTGTCTATGTTGATCTCATTATGAAAGGAAAGGTGTTGGACACGGGTGCCACGGAGCGAAATAATGTCGCTCTTCCGGACAGACCAGAATTTATTATTCAAAGAACACCTACGAAGGTTCAAGTAGAGGAAGTATATTACGGTGATACGAAGGAAGATGTAATCACATTGATGCAGTTCGCCACTCACAAAAATTTTGCGTATTCAGGAGAAGACGTGTATCTTCTCTTGACCAGAAGCAATAAAGGACACTATGCTCAGATCATTCCAAACAACGGCATATGGAAGGAAAAAGACGGGGTAGTAGATGCAGAATTTGCGGACAGCCATTTCACCCAACTGAAAGGCATGAAGACAGAAGAATTTATCCAGACCGTTGTTAGAGCCGCAAAAAACAAGAAACATCCGAGATACGAATAATCATACAGGAAGCACCTATTCCTGCAGCCCTGTAAAACTTACGGGGCTGATTTTCCAATATTAGGGATGTGCCTACACCTAATACATAGAGCCAGCAGTGTTGCATTCGGACAAGCGCTGCAATGGTGCTGCTCTACGCGCTAACGGAACGGTGTAACCACGTATGATCACTTATCGGAGAAATGAGCCCCTTCGCTTAAATCAGTGACCAGAAATGAGCACTAAAACGAACAGAGCAGACAAATGGAAAAACTCGCCCAATCTGGGCGAGCCTATGAAACAATAAAGGTACAGCAGTAGCAGGGCGGCGGGCACTCTCCTCAGAAGGGAGGGATGTCCGATGGAGGTCCATCATGCCTTATCGCTAATGATTTCATTCGCGACGTTGGTTGTGTTGATCCTCAGTTTCCATAAACGGAAATAGACCGCCCCTGCCAGGTCTCGGTCTATTTCTAGTAGACTTGTTCGGCCCGCCGCTTATGCGGACTGCTGAGGGATCGGACCGCCAGCCGATCCCTTTCTTTATCTTTATGATAAATCAACTCATTCATACATGCAAGGCGAAGGTTGTCCTTATTTCCTCGGCAATAATCGCTTGCAGCCTCCGCACTCACCTCACTATGTCGCCCCAAGAGCAATTTCCTCCCGGCACAAGCGCCCGACCTCGATCTTGCCGCATGGAAGAGGAAGACTTCGCCGCGAACAGAACGAAGTCTTCCCTGGCCGACTTATATGAAGAAAGGCGGGAATGCGAACAGTGCGGCCAACAGGAACAGGGGGAGAGCCAGAGCGAGCCCGGCGCCGTAGCCGTAGGAAGGATAGCCGAATCCGAATGCTTTGGTTTTAGCCTTTTTCGGAACAGATATTTTGTTCTTGTTGTATTTCTTCACACGCTGAATCATGGCGATGCCGGCTTCCTTGCCGACAGGACGCAGATACAGGACACCGTCTCTTACCCCGTCAATGATGCCCGGAACCAGGTCGCCTGCAGTTGTCATGGCGACAATCGGTTTGTTGCAGTGCGGCAGGACTGTATCAGCTTGAACCGGATAAGAACAGAGCAGATGCATATGTTCACCTCCATCCCGATTATTGCGACCGAACAAGAGTAGCCGCATGGTATTATATGACGGAAGGCGCTTAAGCGTATGGACACGCACACAGGGCGTTTCACAAGAGAGCCCAATGATGCATGACGCGCCAACAGATTGTGGGCAGACATGCGGACAAGCTTGAGCGGCCATGGCAGCAGGAGCGCGACACGATACAGGCAGAATAAGTGAGCGGAGGCTTGCATGCCGGAAATGGTTTGTTTTTTTATGCAATTGTATGGGTGAAATTCGAAAACTGTAGGAATTGCACAAGTTCATAGTAAGATTTAAGAAGGAACTACGTTTTTTACAATAGAAGTCGGCGTCCGTCTATGCCACGATGAAGGAGCACAAGCCAAGGAGAAATGTAAGCGCTTCACCAAACGGCTTGGGCTATCTCATCAAGGGAGGTGTGTGCATGATTCCACCGCAAACCCGCGGGCAGAGGGGAAATGGATCTGCGGCGCTTGGCGGAACACATCCGGCAGGACGCAGCCTTTCCTCCAGATGGACGACCGAGTGGCGGCAATTGAAGAAAAACGCGGAGTTGATTCTGCTGTTGCTGCCCGGTGCCTTGTATACGCTTGTGTTTCACTACCTGCCGCTTGTCGGCATCATCATTGCTTTCAAAAGTTACCGCTATGATCTGGGGATATTCGGCAGCGAATGGGTAGGGTTGAAAAACTTCGAGTTTTTCTTCGCATCGGAGACAGCCTGGCGTATTACACGCAATACCATTCTCTACAATGCGGGCTTTATCGTGTTCACGACGGCTACGGCATTGGCGTTCGCCATTATGCTGAACGAGATCGGACGAAGATGGGTCAAAGCCTATCAGACCGTTCTGTTTTTGCCGCATTTTCTATCCTGGGTCGTGGTCGGGTATATCGTCCTTGCCTTTTTGGATCATGAGAGCGGGTATTTGAATCGTCTGTTGATGCTCGTAGGCATGAATCCGCAGAATTGGTTCTACGAGTCGTCCTTCTGGCCTTATATTCTGAATACGACCAACCTGTGGAAGACGGTCGGGTTTGCAACGTTGATTTATTATGCAGGCATCATCGGCATCAACTCCGAGTATTACGAAGCGGCAAGAATCGACGGCGCGTCCAAGCTGCAGATGATTCGCCGGATTACGATACCGCTCTTGACGCCGCTGATCGCCATCCTGTTCATTCTGGCTGTGGGGAACATGTTCCGAGGCGACTTCGGCCTGCATTATTTCGTTCCGAACAACTCTGGTCTGATCTATTCGACGACCGACGTCGTGGACACCTATGTGTACCGTGCGCTGCGGACGCTGGGCGATGTCTCCATGGCAGCCGCCGTAAGCTTCTTCCAGTCGATTGTCGGTTTCGTGCTTGTGCTTGGCGCAAACACGATTATCAAGAAAATCAATGAAGAGAATGCGCTTTGGTAAGGGGGGCTGACCAAAAATGCGAACCACCGGACTGGCAGAACGACTCATCCAGCTGTTCTTTCTCCTGCTTTCAATCGCCATGGTCCTGCCGTTCATTCTGGTCGTCTGTATTTCCATTACAGAGGAACAATCGCTGCTTCAGAACGGATACAGGTTCATCCCCGAAAGCCTAAGTCTGGATGCTTATCGCTATGTATTCGAATCGCCCGTTGTGCTCATGCGCGCTTATGGCGTCACGATAACGGTTACCCTTGTGGGCACCGCTATCGGTCTGCTGATGACGGCCATGACCGCTTATGTGATCTCCCGACGGGATTTCCGCTATAATCGCTCGGCCACCTTCTACATCTTCTTCACGATGCTGTTCAGCGGGGGGATCGTCTCCTTTTACATTCTGATGACGCAGTTCCTCCAATTGAGAGACACCCTGTGGGCGCTGATTCTTCCCGGATTGCTGACGCCCTGGAACGTCATGGTCATGAAAGGGTTTCTAAGCAAGATTCCGCTGGAAATTGTGGAGTCGGCCAAGATGGATGGCGCGAGAGAAGTCCGCATCTTCTTCACGATGATCCTGCCTCTGGCTACGCCGGCCCTTGCGACGATTGGCCTGTTGATCTCCTTCACGTATTGGAATGAGTGGTTCAACAGCATGTTGTTTATCGACAGCGACAACAAGGTGCCGCTGCAGCTCATGCTAGTTCGCATCATGAACACTATCGAATTTTTGTCGGCGAATGCGGAGTTCACGGCTTCGCTCGACATCAACCAGTCGGAATTCCCCAGTCTGTCCATGCGAATGGCCATGGCCGTGCTAGCCGCCGGGCCGATGCTGTGCATCTTTCCCTTCTTCCAAAGATACTTTGTCCGAGGCTTGACAATTGGATCGCTGAAAGGTTAATTACCATCCTAAATTTCATTAGGAGGCGTTGTCCTTGAATAAGACTAATAAGCGTGTGAATGGAAACCGGAGCATCTCCTTATTGGCCCTGTTGGTGTCTGTTTGCCTGCTAGTAACCGCATGTGCCGGAAATTCGTCCTCTCCCTCGCCCAGCGGCAATGGAAGCAGCGGCGGCGACCCGGTGGAATTGACCTGGTATATGCCGATCGGGCCACAGAAGGATCTGGCGATCGTGCAAGAAGAGGCCAACCAAATCATCCGTGAAAAGATTAATGCGACGCTGCGCATCATGCCAATCGACTTCGGCAGCTACGAGCAGAAAATGAATACGATGGCCGCTGCCGGCGAAGCGTTCGATCTTGTGTGGACGTCGCATTGGGCGTTCAACTATGTCACCAATGCCAATAAGGGCGCTTTCTACGATATTACCGAGCTGTTCGAGCAATATGCGCCCAAAACCAAGGAGCTGTTTACCCCTCAAATGATTGAAGATGCCAAAGTGAATGGCGTCATGTACGCGGTACCCAATTACCAGATGTTCACGACATCGGGCGGCTTCGTCATTCAGGAGCGGTTCATTGAGAAGTACAACCTGGACGTGGACAGCTTGCAGGACGTACGGGACATCATTCCGTTCGTAGAGACGATCAAGGCCAACGAGCCGGACATTGTGCCAATCGGCTTCGAGAACAATTCAGTCTTCTGGATGTCCACACTGTACGGACTGTATGACATGAACGAAATACCGTATCGCAAAGGGGACCCCAATTTTGAAGTGCTGATCCTGCAGGAGACGCCCGAGTATGCGGAATACTTGAAGATGGCGCACGAGTTCAACCAGAAGGGGTATTTTCCGCCGAGCGCCGCCACCATTCAAGACTTCTATACGATACAAGCGAAGGGCAATGTGGCGCTGTACCTGAAGAACACACTGAAGCCGGACGGCGAAATAAACGAGAAGGGCAAGAACAACAACAACCCCGTCAAGTTTGTCGATCTGGTGGATCAGGTTTATACCAACTCGCTTGCAACGATGACGGCTGTCAGCAATACATCCCGCAATCCGCAGAAGGCTGTGGAGCTGATAGAGCTCGTCAATACGGATCGGGAACTGTACAGACTGCTGACGGCCGGCATTGAAGGCAAGCACTTCGAGCGCTTGGAAGGCGATGTGATTCGCCCGATCCCGGACAGCGGATACAAGTTCGACAGCCACTTCATCGGCAATGTCACGAATGGATATGTGCTGGAAGGGCAGCCGCTTGATGTATGGGAGCAAGTAAGAGAAATCAATGACAACGCCCTCGTTCTGCCGACCGTCGGCTTCAAGTTCGACCAGCAGCCTGTGCTGACGGAATTGGCCAACATCGCGGCGGTGGAAGACGAGTACGCGCTTGCATTGAATACGGGCACGCTGGACCCGGAACAATATCTGCCTGTCTATATCGAGAAGCTTCGTGCTGCGGGAAGCGAAAGAGTGCGGGAGGAGAAGCAGAGGCAGCTCGATGAATGGCTTGTGGAGCAAGGCTTGAAGTAAGGGGGTTGCTGCGCGGGACGACGAATGTCAGCCGTCCCCGCGGCGGTCTTTCCGATCAGATGAACAATGGGTTGCTGCATAGTTCAACATGACGGGAACGGGAGGGGAACGTTGTGGGCGCATTTCGCAGGGGACGACGAGCCGGGAAGTACCTGAAGAAGCTGCTGCTCACCATCGCTGTGGTCATGGTGGCCATCGTGGTGGCTGTATCCAGCGTGATGTACTATGGCGCGGAGAAGGCTATGGTCGAATTGAATCTGACGGCGAATCAGAAGATGCTGTCCCAATTGAAGTTCAATATCGATTACATGAACGAGAACCTGAAGAGCGTCGTGATGACGCAGTATTTCGACAATCGCAACTACCCCCTTATGAATGCGGAACACATAGAAGCATTTGAGATGCTGTCCAGATTGCAGAATCTGGATCGCATTGTCAATTCTTCGCCGTTCCTCCATTCCATCGTCATGTACAATGCGATCCAGGACCAGTACTATACCGGGGGACGCATGGAGATGTTCCCGGAGAGCGATCCGATCTTGTCTGAGATTGATCGCTATAGACAACAGCATCAGGATATTCCCAAGCTGCGGCTGATTCCGCTGAAGGGGAAAGGCCCTCAGGAGGAAGGCGAACCGGAGGCCGATGTATTCGCCATGTTCATGTATGAAGGGAATGCGGGCTATTCCCCGCAGAAAAGCATGCTTGTGGTCAACATTCAGGCAGAGTGGCTGTTCGATAACTTGAACCTGTTGAATGCTTTTGTGGACAACGAACGCGGAACCATCGGCATAATGGACCAGCATGGCTATATGTTCTATCCGACAATCGACAATCTGCCGCTGGAGCCGGACTTCAAGACGAGCGTGCGGCAGCGTATTCAAAGCGAAGGCTTGGACTCGAACCAATTCGTTGAATGGGACGGCAAGGAACTGCAAGTTGTCACTTATATGGATACAGGGCTGAACGATTGGAAAATGATTATCGTCCAGCCCTACAAGTCTTTGCTGCAGCGCATCGACGAATTGAAACAGACGGCATTATGGCTGATCTTCGGCTTCATTCTCGCGGCTATCGCTTGTTCGATTTTCATCTCCCGCCGCTTGTATCGGCCGATCCGACGGCTTGTGCAGCATATTCGCCCCGCCTCCCAGTTCCATCTCGATGGCCACCCTGCCGATTCATCCGCATGGAAGGATGAGCTGCGTTATATTGAGCACGCTTACAAAGGCATGCTCACCAGCCTGCAGTCCATCCAGCGGGCCCACGACGAGCACCGCGCGATTGTGCGGAGTTATTATGCCAGGACCATTGTGCTGGAAGGCCCCTCCTTGTCACAGGCGGCGTTCGAACAGCAAATCCGCAAGCAGCAGCTTTGCATTGAGCCGCGGGGGGTGTACCGCCTAGTTGCGCTGCAGATGGATGAAGCTGCTCGCTTCCGCGACTCTTACAGCGCGGCTGAGCAGAAGCTGCTGCGTTTCGCGCTCCGCAACATTGCAGAGCATGTGTTTTCTGCAGCGGGACAGGTCGAGTGGATCGAAGGGAAGGAAGACTGGGCCGTGCTGCTGCTCAGCGCCGAGGAAGGGTTGGAGGAACCGCCCCTTGTTCTGCACGCACAAAGGGTGCAGGAAGCGCTGCGCAAGTATTATCGGCTCTCGCTGACGGTTACGCTGGGCGATCTGGAACGCGATTACCGGGCTTTGTCGGGCAGCTGCGGCAGGCTGGAGGACAGGAGCTTGTACCGAATGGTCAGCGGACATGGCTCTGTCATAACACCTGGCATGGTCCAGACGAATGTGGCAGAGGCGGAAGGGGAGATGCAGACGCTGAACTCCCTGGAGAAGAAAATGGCCGATGCCATCCGCATGAACCACAAGGCAGAGGCAGAAGAGGGGCTGGAAGAAGCATTAAGCTGCATGCGCAAGCTTCCGCCCGATCAGCTGATGCACAGCCTGCTTGCGCTCCTGACCCATATTCGCCATGCGTTAAGCGAAGTGAACAAGAACAGGCTGCAGGCTATTCATATTGGCTGGAACCGCTATATTCGGGAAGTGACAGAGCTCGAAACATTGGCAGACGCGCATATGCTGTTCGCCCAGTTGCTTACGGAAATCGCTGATAAGCAAGCGAATGAGCAGAAGGACACGCACAGAGTGCTGGTCGAGACGATTAAGGAAATCATCGAAACCCGTTATGCTGACCTGAACCTCAGTTTGCAGACGATTGCCGATGCGTTGGGGATGTCCCCGGCTTATGTGAGCCGCGTATTCCGCAAGGCCGAGTCGGTGGCCATTCATGCGTATATTCGCGAGACGCGCCTCCAGCACGCGCTTCGCCTGCTGGAGACAAGCGACAGCCCGATTGCGGACATTATGGAGCGTGTCGGGTATGGCAATGTCAGCAATTTTTTCCGTCATTTCAAGAAGCGGTATGGCACCACCCCCAAGGAATATCGATTGAAAAGATCGATTGAAAATCATAGCAGTACGCCCGAGAAGGAATAAGGATTGCTCGTTGGCAAGCATTCACCTGGAAAGGACGGTGCCACTATGCGTACCTTACCGGATTTTCGAAGCCGCGCCTTCTTGAAGGAGCAAATTTTCCGCACATTGGACTTTTATTACCCCAGGTGCGTCGATCACGAGCGCGGCGGTTTTTTCAACAGCTTTCGTGACGACGGCACGATTGCGGATAACCGAATCAAGCACTTGGTCGGCACGACACGCTTTATTTATGTGTTCAGCGTCGGCGCGCTGCTGGGCGGCCCGGGATGGTGCATCGAAATGGCCGAGCGAGGGCTTCGTTTTTTGCGCGATTCTCATGCGGATACCGAACACGGCGGCTTTTACAATGAACTGAACGGCCTGGAGGTGGCAGACGACTCGAAGCAAGGCTACGGCCACGCCCATGTCATGCTGGCTGCCTCCGTCGCTTATCGGGCCGGACTGTTGTCTGCGGGAGAGTGGATCGACTCTACCTTCGACCTGCTGGAGAAGCATGCTTGGTTGAGCGAGCATGAACTTTATGCCGATGAATTTCATAACGATTGGTCGCATGCTTCCTGCAAGCGGGGGCAGAACGCGAACATGCACCTCTGCGAGGCGATGATCTACGCTTATGAAGCTACGAAGGAACGCAAGTACTTGGATCGGGCTGTCACCTTGGCGAGAAGAGTCGTCCTGCATCTGGCCGCTCAGACAGACGGCTTGATCTGGGAAACCTTCCACGACGACTGGACGCCCGACAGGTCGAGGGAGACGCGAACCCGTTATGGCACGTATGGCATTCTCACTGGCCATCTGACCGAATGGAGCAAGCTGCTGGTGATGCTCAGCCGCTATCAGGAGGAAGACTGGATGCTGCCGAAAGCCGAGTATTTGTTTCGCACGGCTGTAAACCGCGGATGGGATTCGAAGCATGGCGGGTTGAACTATTCCCTTGACATCGACGGCACCGTACTGAATGGGAACAAAAGCTGGTGGGTCGCCGCCGAGTCGATCGGCGCGGCAGCCGTGCTGCTGCAAAAAACCGGCGATTCCTTCTATGCCCAGTGGTATCTTAGATTATGGGAGCATGTATGGATGCATCTGATTGATCATAAGTATGGCGCATGGTACGCGGATTTAAGCCCGGCCAATGCGCGTACGACCGATTTGAAAAGCCCTTTTCACAAAACAGACTATCATCCGATCAGCGCGATGTACGCAGGCTATCAGGTGATGCCTCAAGATACCGAATAAGGAGTGGGTCTACTATGACGCGAAAACTTGTATTTCTGATGTCGCTTACACCGGAGGATGCGGAAGAAATCCGCCAGATCGCGCCGGGCTGGGAAATTGCTGCAGGAAGGGTTCAGGATCTGCCGGTTTCGCAGCTGAAGGAGGCGGAGGTGGTCGTCGGCTGGCATTCGCTAGTCGAGGAGCATTGCTTCGAGGCGGATGCCAAGCTGCGCTGGGTGCAGAGCTGGGGCGCTGGCGTGGACGGGTATCCGTTCGCCAAGTTTGCCGACAAGGGCGCTGTGCTGACATGTGCGAGGGGCGTGCATCCCTTTCCGATTTCCGAATCGGTCTATGCGATGATGCTCGGCCTTACCCGGAGGGTGCATTATTCTATCCGCAATCAGCTGCAGCGCAAGTGGCAGCGTGAGGAAGGAAGCGAAATGCACGGCAAGACTGTCGGCATCGTCGGTGTAGGCGCGATTGGCACGGAAATTGCCAAGATCGCGAAGGTGTTCGGCATGCGGGTGCTCGGCATCAAGCGGAACCCGACGCCTGTGGCGAATGTCGATGCCCTGTATAAGCCGGAGGACTTGAACAAGATGGTCGCGGAATGCGATTACATCGTCAATGCCTTGCCGTTAACGAAGGAAACTGCCAAGATGTTCGGCCCAGCGCAATTTGCGGCGATGAAGCCGACGGCCTTCTATATCAGCATCGGCAGAGGCGGAACGACAGATACAGACGCGGTATATGAGGCGCTGCGAACCCGTGCGATTGCAGGAGCGGGACTCGACGTATTCGATCCGGAGCCGTTGCCGGCTGACCATCCGCTGTGGGCCCTCGACAACGTAATCATCACGGCGCATAACGCCAATTCCACGATTCATTACGGCGAGCGCGCGATGGACATCTTCAAGGAAAATCTTCGCTCATACGTTCGCAGCGGCACGCCTGCGATGAATGTGGTAGACTTGAAGGCAGGCTACTGAATTCATAGCCGGTATTCCAGCGCGGATCGACATGTCCATGTAGAGAAATTGTCGATATGTGTCGGGTACGGTCATGAAAAGTCTGTTTAGAGATCTGCAACAGGGATGTTGAGGGGGATATGGATGAAAATCGTACTACTGGACGATGAAGCTCTGGCTTTGAAATATATGGAGCATCAATTGCGGCAAATAGCAGAAATTGAAGACATCAAGAAGTTTACCGACCCCCAGGAGTTCAGGGCTTATATGCGGGAAGCAAAGGAAGAGCCGGGCCTTGTATTTCTGGACATTCACCTGCCGGAGGTGAACGGTGTAGAGCTTGCCGAACAATTGCTCGAACATAGGCCGGGGCTGAATATTGTCTTCGTGACAGCGTACGATGATTATGCCATTAAAGCCTTCGAACTGAACGCGTTGGACTATATTATGAAGCCGGTCAGCACAGAGCGCTTGACCAAGACGCTGGAGCGTATACAAGAGCGTATGCAAGAGGTGCGCCCGGACGTTCTGCCGTCTGGGCAGTCTATCCGCATGCAGCTGTTTCAACAAGTGCTGATCGAGTCAGGCTCCGGCCAATGGTCGCCGCTTCGCTGGCGGACCACAAGAGCGCAGGAGCTGTTCCTCTACCTGCTTCAACACAGGGGGCAGCCCGTTCGCAAGTCGGTTCTGGTAGAGCTCATGTGGCCGGATTACGAGCCGAATCGGGCGTATGCGCAATTGTATACGGCTATCTACCATATTCGCAAAACCTTGGAGCCGTACGGAGACGCGTTCACGATCGTGAACGCCACAGACAGTTATATTCTGCATGTGGAGCATGTGCGTCTGGATGTAGAGGAATGGGAGCAGTTCGTGCTGCAGGAACAATCGGTGACAACAGCAACGATCGAAACATATGAAGAGACGATGGCGTTGTATAAAGGGGATTATCTGCAGGAATATGAGTACTGGTGGGCGGAAAGCGAGCGACACCGGTTGAAGCTGCTGTGGATACGGACGTCGATCAGAATGGCAGAGTGGTATGTGGACAACAGCCAGAAGGAGAAGGCGGTCGTCCTGTATCTGGACATCTGCCATCGGCATCCCTTGGCGGAAGAGGCGCATTTTGCCTTGATGAAGCTGTATGCGGCAGCCAACAACCACCTGTCCGTTCACCGGCAATACCGCTGGCTGACAACGATCCTGCAGGAAGAGCTTGGCGAGGAGCCGAGCCCTTATATTACGGAATGGTATACCCAATGGAGACAAGATAATGAGGCGTGAGCTTTGCAGCTCACGCCTTTATTTCGGTATATGGAAGGAGACGCTTGTGCCCAGACCCGGCGCGCTTTGAATATGCAGACCTTTGCCATAAAGCTGCTTCAAGCGGCGATCCGTGTTGCTGAGGCCCACCCCGCTGGTAATGGCGGGCTGCCTGCTCAGCACCTGCCTGAGCAATACTTCCGGCATGCCTGCGCCATTGTCGTGTACAGCAACCTCGACGAATTTTCTTTTATCTTTGACTTGGATGTGCAGCTTGCCGCCTTGGGATTTTCGCAGAATACCGTGATTGACGGCATTCTCCACCAGAGTCTGGATAGAAAGAGGAGGGAGCAGCACCGAGATGCTGCTGTCGATATCCCATTCTATCTGAAGCCGTTCGCCGAACCGCTCTTTCTCGATGTATAGATACGACCGCACCAGCGCCAGCTCGCGTTCAACGGCGATAACCTGGTCGGTATTGTGAAAGTCGAAGCTGGTCCGCAGATAATGGCTGAATTCCTCGAGAAGTCTTTGCATCTTATGGATATCCATCGTACTCAGTGCCGCGATTGAATTGAGCGTGTTGTACAGGAAGTGCGGCTGAATCTGAGCCTGCAGCCATGCCGCCTCCATACGCAACCGATCCTCAATCGACAGCTTCAGCTCGGTTAGAACGCGTACCCGCGACCGAAGCTCGCGCGCATCAACGGGCTTGGTTACATAATCATTCGCTCCGGACTGGAAGCCGGCATAGATGTCCTCCGGCCGATTTCGGGCCGTTAAGAGCAGGACCGGCAATTCGGAGATGGAGTAGCGCTCCCGGATCGTGCGAGTCAGCTCATAACCAGACATATGCGGCATCATCACGTCGGAGATCACGAGGTCGACCTGTGTGGATTCCAACAGTTTAATCACTTCCGTGGCACTGGTTGCTGTTATGATTTCATACTTGCTGCGACCGAGAATATCGACGATAATATGAAGATTGACACTGTCGTCGTCCACAGCTACAATTCTGGGTTTAGTCTGGGACGCGAATTGCCCCGCAGACGGCGCGTTGATCTCGCTGGCTGCGACAGCTCCTTTTTGGCCCAACGTGTGATCGGGCTCAGTCCAGGCAGCAGCGCTGCTATCGGCAGGAAGCTCGGCTGCTCTGTACTGTCCGGCACTTTCTGCCAGCGGCAGAGTGAAGGTGAAGATGGAGCCTTCACCCACAACGGATTTGACCGAAATTGTACCGCCGTGCAGCTCAACCAGCTGTTTGCATATGCTCAGCCCAAGTCCGAATCCCCCGCTCGCCCTGTGCTCGTTAGTGTCTCCTTGCTCATACTGCGCAAAAACCCGGACTTGCGTCGTTTCGTCCATGCCGATACCGGTATCCTGCACGCTAATATAAGCTTTGCCATCCTCGGTTCTCGCGCTAATCGAGATTTCTCCCTGATCGGTAAACTTAATCGCATTGTGCAGCAGATTGAACAAAATTTGAATCAGCCTGTTCTCATCGGCCTGTACAGCCGGAAAGCTGTCGCTGATGTGAAGGCTGAGCCGTACCGGCTTGCCCTGCAGCATATACTTGAGCATTTCGCAGACGCCGGTTGCGACGCCTTGCAAGCTGACCCGCTGCAATTGCAGTTGGATCGTATTTCCCTTCAGACGGGCCACATCCAGCAAATCGTCCAGCATGCGCGACATTCTCCTGGAGACCGAAACCTGCACCTCCAGCCGTTGTCTGAGCGCCTCATTCGCAGAAGACTTGGGGTCGTCCAATATGCTCTGCGCAATGTTGATGATCCCGTGCAGCGGGTTGCGCAGCTCATGCGAGGTATTAATCAGGAACTCATCCTTCTGTTCATTGGCTCGTTGAAGCTTCTCCGCAAGAATGGTCGTCTGCTTACTGGAATGGAAGTAACGCCTGAACCAGAAGGCCGCGAACAACAGGAGGCATATGCTCAGATCGACCGGATAATGGGTCGTCCCGGGTATCCATCTGCCGGCAATAATGGTCCATACAATGTTGTTGCCTAAGCAGACACAGCTCAAAATGAGGAAGATCGTGCCCACTTGCCCCCGATTCACCGATCTCAACATGTAGATCGATATGCCGACTGAACCCAGAAAGACTATTCTGAGAAAAAACGGATAGCTTGGCAGCGTATAGTCCGACGGCGCCAACAAGAGAAACAGGGCATAGCCCGAGCAGTAGAGGGCATACCAGCGCAGCAGCCGGTCATGACCTTGAATAGGAAATACATGCTTGAGCACCAGCGGGATGTAAGCCATGACGCCGACGTAGGAAAGCAAGCTGATTTTGGGCTGGAGCTCATAAGGGATCGTCAGCCAGACATACAGCAGCTTGTCATCCACTGTAAATATACTAAGTATGCCGCAGAAGACGAGCATGGCGAAATAATTCAGACCCCGGTTAATGGCCCCGAGCAAGTAGAGCAAGAAGGCGTACAGGCCGTGGATCAGGAAGAGCATGCCCAGAAGCAGCTGCGACCCGATTGAGATCATGTTGCGCATTTGGATGGCCTTCTCTGTACCGAAGTGAATTTCCTTGATAATGCCGCCATTCCCAGTGTGATCTGCAGCATGAACAAGAATCTCAATACGCTCTTCTCCCATCGGAAGGGACACCGTTCTGGGCAAGTCAGTAGGACGGTAGTCGCTCTTCTGCTCCGAAGGAAGGCCGTTTTGCACGGCAAGCTGTCCGTTTATATAGATCGACGAAGCATTATTGATTTCATAGATGCGCAGCTGCAGGGAATGCTCCACCCCTTCGTCCAGCAGCACAATCAGCCGGTATGTTCCGTACATGTAGTCGGCCTTTTGATGGGCAAAGGCACTGTTCCATGAGCCAGGCACCCGAACGAATGCTGACTCTGGCAAGGAGGCCGCGGGCTCGCCAAGCCTGTCAGGCTCAAGGAGCGCAGACGGATACAGCATCCACTCCCCGTCAAGAGGAATCGTGCGATTATCCGGTATGGACCATCCGCGCAGGTCGACAATGCCGTTCACCGCCGAAGGATGCTCGATAGGCATCTGCACGCTATACCATGCCAACCGAACGGCAGACAAGGCTAACACGAAAATTATGATGATTAGGAGGGATTGTCGCTTTCTAATAGTATTCAACATCTTTCTACTATTCCACTTCAAGGCGCTATATCCTCTCTGGATTGGACGAGGAACACCATTTTTTTTTAGGTAGAAAAAAATGTCGGGAGAGGTGCTGGCCGCTGCTCCGTGATGCTTCCTCCTTGATATCAGGCTTGCTCGACAATGTTTACAGTCCTTTCGCGAATAAGATAGAATCTTGTAGAGAAATTGTAGAGCTGGTGCCGTCATACTGGGTGCAGCGCACGACTCGAAGATGCATGGCAGAGGGAGGGAGGGCTGCTGGATGGAGAAGCGAGCACTTTCTTCGCAGCAGATTATGGGCAGGCGCATCTTGCGGGATATCTTCAACGCCGGCGGATTGCTGCTTATTTCAGCGCATTCCATCATCTCGACCGAGCATATACAGATACTGGAGAGGCACGGCATTACGCTCACCAGTCAGGACGTTGCGGAAATGGGGACCTACTCGGAAGCGGAGGCGTTCGAGTACGGGCCAGTCATTCAAGAGGCTGTCGTGCAGGCGAGGCGTCTGTTTCACGAGATTCGGGAGACGAGGGAAATTCCGCTGGCCGATTTGCGAAAGAATGTGATTCCGATCATCCAGGAGGCAGCCCGAACGCAGCAATTGTTCGGCTTGTTTGCTTGCCTGCAGGCCAAGGATGATTATACGTACCGGCATAATATAGCGGTAGGGACCATTGCGAGCTTGCTCGGCATTTGGCTGAAGCTCCCGCAGCAGGAGCTGATGCAGCTGGCAACCGCCGGATTGCTTCATGATGTTGGGAAGATGCTCGTTCCCGAAGAAGTGTTGAATAAGCCGGGCAAGCTCACCGGGGAAGAATACGAGATCATGAAGAGTCATACGGTGCTGGGCTACGGGATTCTGCGGGAGACCGTTGGCGTCAACCACAGACAGGCTCTGGTTGCCCTGCAGCATCATGAGCGAATGGACGGGAGCGGCTATCCGTTCGGCCTGACACAGGAACGGATCGATGCATTCAGCCGCATCGTTTCCGTAGCGGACGTGTTTCATGCCATGACTTCCAAGCGGGTGTATCGCCATCCGGCTCCGTTCTATGAGGTGCTCTCGCAGATGGAGAAGGACATCTTCGGCGTGTTGGACCCCGTCGTCACAAGGCTGTTCATCGAGAAAATTATGCAGTCCCTGATTGGTCATTCGGTCAGGCTGACCGATGAGAGCGAAGGGATTATTCTCACAGTTCACCCGCACAACCCGACGCGTCCGCTCGTACAGGCGGGGAGCCGGTTCGTTGATTTGAGTCAGGACCTGTCTCTGCACATTCAACAAATTCTATAGCGGGCGTCCGGAACCGTGCCTGATGAATAATACGGAGGAGAGAAGCATGGAGGGAGGTATGCAGTGAACATCGTAGAAGGCAGCTATAATGTTTGGATTGTGGCGCTCTCGATACTGATCGCGATACTGGCATCTTATTCCGCCCTAAGTATCGCGGCCAAGATCTCACAATCTTCGGGGCGCACAAGATTTATTTGGTTATGTGCCGGTGCAGTAGTAATGGGAAATGGCGTCTGGTCGATGCATTTTGTCGGCATGCTCGCCTTTCATTTGCACGCGACAGTATCCTATGATATTGGATTGACGCTCCTATCCATGGGAGCCAGTGTCATCTCTTCGTTTATAGCATTTAGGATCACTATGCCGAAGGAGACGAAGGGGGTTCATCTTGCGATTGGCGGCTTTTTCATGGCGGTCGGCATCGTATCGATGCACTATATCGGCATGGAAGCGATGATGATGCCGATGGAACTGACCTATGATCCGGTACTGTGGGCACTGTCAGCCGTGATTGCCTTTGTCGCAGCCTATGCGGCTTTATTTTTATTTCTCCAGTTCCGCAGCCGACCAACCTCCAGCTTGTGGAAGTGGCTGTCTGCGGTAGCGATGGGCATCGCGATATGCGGCATGCACTACACTGGCATGAAAGCGGCTATCTTTCATGGAGACGCGCACATGGCTATGGACCATGGCACGTCCCACGTCAACGGATTTTTACTGCTCGGTGTTTCGCTAACGATTTTTATTATGCTGTTCGTTTCATGGGGAGCGATGTTTTTCGACCGTCATGTTCTGGAGAGAATGGCGTACCGGGACACGATTACTGGCCTGCCCAACCGAAATGAGATGAACCGGTTTTTCGATACGTATGCCGGCAAGGAAAGCATGAGTGTGCTGTTTCTGGATCTCGACCAGTTCAAGGCGATTAATGATACGCTGGGCCATCATGTCGGCGATCTGCTCGTTCAGCAGGTCGGACACAGGCTGCAGCGATTTGCAGGCGGGGACCTGGAAGTGTTCCGCATAGGCGGAGATGAATTTCTGATTATTGGAAAGTGTTGCGATCAGAAGCAGGCCGAAGAGTTGGCTGCTCGCCTCCTGCAAGAGATTAAGCAGGTGTATCATATCGATGGGCACGAGCTGTATGTGACTGGCAGCATTGGCATCAGCACCGGCTCTATTCAGGAAGCGGATCGCTCCATTCTGTTGAAAACAGCCGATACGGCGATGTATAAGGCCAAGGGTTTGGGCAAGAATCAGTACTGTGTATACACCGACGAGATGGGCGTGCAGGAAGTCCGGAAGATGGAGCTGGAAAAAGACCTGCAGCGCGCGCTGGAACACAATGAATTCTATATGGAGTACCAGCCGAAGTGGAATGTGAAGACGAATCAACTGTACGGATTCGAGGCTTTGATCCGTTGGCATCATCCGCGGTTGGGCATTGTGCCGCCAGGCGAATTCATCCCGATAGCGGAAGAGACGGGCCTCATTATCCCGATTACTCGCTGGACATTGGAGCAGGCTTGCCGCGAATGCAAGGCATGGCAAGACCGGGGCATGGCGCAGCCGGTATCGGTCAATTTGTCTGTGCGCATGTTTCAGACCGACACGCTGGTAGAATACTTGACCAGTGTGCTGAAGAAGACGGAGCTGGGGCCGCAATACCTCGAGCTTGAAATTACAGAATCGATGGTCATCTATGATATTCAGGAGATCGTTCGCCAGCTGGATATCATCAGGCGAATGGGCGTGCGGGTATCGATGGATGACTTCGGGACCGGGTATTCCTCCATTGGATTACTGGATCGCATTCCGATCGACGCGCTGAAGCTGGACCGCTTGTTCACCCATGACTTGGAGACGCCCAGCAAACGGGCGATTGTGCATGCCATTGTCTTGATGGCGGAGAACCTGAAGCTCGATGTCATTGCAGAAGGGGTAGAAAATCAGGAGCACATCGCATTCCTTACAGAATTGGGCTGTCATGTGATGCAAGGCTATTTCTACGGTCGGCCAATGAAGGACGACAAGATCACGGAATGGCTGCAAGGGTTTGCGCAAGAAGGACTCGGAAGACCGAAGGAAGGTTGAGGGATATCAGCCTGAAATGAATCATGATGAACAAGCCCGGCAGTGGGGAGTGTCCCCCAGCCGGGTTTTCTATGTATTCCTGCCAGACAGGCATAGGCAAGACGAGCGCCCCTTGCGAACCTGCACCGGCTGTGGCACAATCAAGGGGAGAGGTGCGGCGATTTCGGCAAACGTTTACACATGGAAGGCGGAAGCCTGCATCTGTGCGCACGAGCTGACGCTTCGTGCCGAACGCCGTATGCGGGACTATAGGCAGAACAAACAGGAGGGCTATGCATGAGAACGATCAAGCTTGGAACGAGCACCTTGGAAGTGCCGGTTGTTGCAGTCGGCTGCATGCGCATCAACTCGCTGGACAAGCCGGCAGCTGAGCGTTTTGTGCAGACGGCGCTGGAGGAAGGCGCGAACTTCTTTGACCATGCGGACATTTATGGCGGCGGCAGCTGCGAGGAGATTTTTGCCGACGCGATCCACATGAATGACGATGTGCGGGAGAAGATCATTCTGCAATCGAAGTGCGGCATTCGTCAAGGCATGTTCGATTTCTCCAAGGAGCATATTCTGGCATCTGTGGACGGTATACTGAAGCGACTCAAGACGGACTACCTGGACGTTCTGCTGCTGCATCGTCCGGATGCGCTGGTTGAGCCGGAGGAAGTAGCGGAAGCGTTCGATCAGCTGGAAAGCTCCGGCAAGGTGCGCCATTTCGGCGTATCGAACCAAAACCCGATGCAAATTCAACTGCTGAAGAAGGCGGTCAAGCAGCCGCTTGTGGCCAACCAGCTTCAGCTTAGCATTACGAACGCGACGATGATTTCCGCAGGCATCAACGTCAATATGGAGAATGATCCGGCTGTAAATCGGGATGGCAGCATTCTGGACTACTGCCGCCTGCACGACATCACCATTCAGCCGTGGTCGCCTTTCCAATATGGCTTCTTCGAAGGCGTGTTCCTGGGCAATGAGAAATTCCCTGAACTGAACCAGAAGATCGATGAGATCGCTGAGAAATACAACGTAAGCAACACAACCATTGCCATCGCCTGGCTGCTGCGCCATCCGGCGAATATGCAGCCGATCACCGGCACGATGAATGTCGAACGTCTGAAGGACTGCTGCAAAGCGAGCGACGTGCGCTTGACCCGCGAGGAATGGTATGAGATTTACCGCGCTGCAGGCAATGTGCTGCCATAAGGCGTAACAAGGATTGAAAAAAAAGGAGCTGCCCGCCAAGAGTTCGATCTCTTGTCCGGGCAGCTCCTTTTTCGCGAGGGGCTTCGTGTTATTTCGGGTGGATATTCCCGATAATCATAAAGGTGAAGATGAACAGGATGCAATAAAAGGATAGCGCAACAAATACGGTGTTAGCCGTCGTATACCCGGTTTCGCTTCGAATTTTCTTCAATAGAGAGACCAAGTTGAAGAAGAAGACCAGGCACGTAATAGGCAAAACAATAAAGAATAGAAATATCATGATGCATTCTCCCAACATTTCTGATTGAGTGCCCCCTGGGGGGAGCTTTTACATTCTATTGAATGTATCGTATCTGTAAACCATATACTCTGAACCAGATATTTGACTAACATGTTCTGGGTGTGTAATAGCGACTACCAACTCACAAAAATATAATATCATGTTTTGGTGATATTCGGGATAGTGTTGCGATAGTCAGTCCGAGAGGCATATTTACAATGTCGGGTTTGGTGCGGCATGGTCTATTCATAGCGATAATTTATTGCTGTTTTTTTGCGGCTGAAGTCACGCATTAAACACAAGAGGCCTCGACGGGTGTCGAGGCCTGGTTCGCAGCAGCTGCTTACATCATGTGCGTGCCATGCTGGTGCATAGGGGCTTGCTGTGCTGTGCCGTAAGCATGCATGAAGGTGTTGGCCGTAGTATCCTTCAATGTAGGTACTTGGTAGTAGCCTTTGTGGTTGGCATATTGGAAGCTTTCATAGGCCATGTCTGCAGAGCTGTTGGCAGCGGTTTGCATCATCTGGCGGAGTGCTGGATTCGCCATTTCCAAGGTGGCTTTCATTTTCAGTCCGGCGGTTTGCTTGTGGCAGTTGACCAGGCAGATCGTCACGTCCACATCGTCAATTTCCTCTACGCTGCCAGCTGGCATCTGAGTTTGCGGATTGCGCAGCCCGTATGTCGGTTGGAACGATTGGGGCATCTGCATTTGCATCTGGCCGCGGCGGGCAGGAACAGCTTGGGAGCCGCCCTGCTGATGGGCAGTCTGCACCATGTGGTTGTACTCCATGACCATTGCGTTGATTTGTCTGTCCATCATAGCTTGAAGCTGCTGATCCTGGGCATAAGGGCGGTACAGTCGCATTGTGTTCAAGCCGTGGATGGCGTCGTTCAAGACTTCATGCAGCTCCAGTACTTCGTGAGCGCCAAGAGTATTCATGGGTTTCGTTGACCTCCAAGAGATAGATTGTCGTGCCTGCGGCACTCTACAATTATGTCCGGCAGCGATAGTTATATGCAAACTATGTCATAAAATGCAGAAATTTGTTCCTGACCAGATGTGTCCTAATAGTCTAGCTAGAACGGCCCCATTAGCTTTGTTTTTCGCATTATTCTTCCTGGTTTTCATGCTCGGCATATTCTTCAACGGTATTGTTCAAACCGGTTGGATCCTCTACGTCGCCCAGCCGATCATGGATAAAATCCGCTACCTCAGCGATCTCTTCGAAAAAATGTTGATCTGTGGCATTTTCCAGATTCTTTTGCTCGTCAGGCATTCGCTTGTTCCCTCCATTTCCGTTTATTCGGTAGGGTTGCCCGCACATCCGACGATTATCCGTATGGGAAAAATGGGTGACAATGTATTTGACAAAGTTCGACACGAGGTAGTAAGATCAAGCTATTCCAGCGAAGATCCCGACAGGACCAGTTGCGTCATCATGTCAGACCTCTCAGAATGTAACGGGGCGGGGAAATTCGTTTTGTGAATAGGGCCCCAAGACGGGTCCTTTTTTTATTGCTGGTTTTTCTCCTTTTGATGCTCTTGAATGATGATGGCCTGTGCCAATCCGGTAATGAACCCGACGAACAGAACGGTTGTGAGCAGAGAGTAACCGGCTGTGAACAGCTTCCCGGCAACTGTGGTAGGCGTGAATTTGGAATCGCCGACCGTCGTAATCAGCATGGCACAGTGGTAGACGGCGTTGACGAAGCTGGTCTTTTCTACCGTGATATAGAAGATGACGCCAATGCAATAGAACAATGCCAGCATGAACAGAAGAACGACGAACACCTTTTCCGTTGAAAAAGCATGCTTCGTCCGGCGGCCCAAATTGTACACGCTTCTCAGGAAACTGCCCATCGTCTTCGCGTCCTCCCAAGCTCAGATTCGACTATGCCGGTACATGCAAGCGGTGTCCACGCATCAGTGTGGGGCAAAATCTGCGGGATTCATACGCTTGTTTTTGGTTTGGTTGCTTGCCATATCGTGCTGAGCAGCAGGAAGAATAGGAGATCTACATAATACATGACCTTCCAGAAATAACTGAGCGCATTCAGCTGGGGAATCTCGAAGTAACCTTGATGCGGCAGCCGAATCCAATCCTGAAAGAAGAATAGCCCGGCAGGCGGCACAAGCGTGCCGATGTCCACCGCATACCAGATTGAATGGAGCAGCAGGAAGGCCGCAGTATGCCCCAGCATCCACTTTCTGCGGAAGCGCATATAAGGAAGGAGAGAGGCCTCCTTCACGACACGGTGCGGCGGTTTGAATTTCTTTTTCAGATATTGGTCCATGAGCGCAAAGTCCGATTTCCCAAGCGTAAAGGCATAAATAAAGAACAGGACAATGACCACCTGAAAGAACGAAATTTCCCCTGTATGTACAAAGTCCACCACCACAAGCAGTCCCTGAAACAGATTGCACGCGAGAATCACGATCAGCAGTACAATACTGGCTTGTTCCAGACCATAACGGTAACGAAGAATAAGGAACGGCACAGCGAGCACCCATATCAAAACTTCCGACAGAAAGAAAAACAACCACTCATGCTCATAAATGAATGACATCGACTTCCCCCTTGCGCGTTGGAACAAGTAGCGCCAGCGTTGGACAGGGCCCTTTAGTGTGACTTATATTCAAAAGAAGGACAAATTATGTTAGGGCTGCATCAATAGAAGGAAAGAGGGGGACGAAGTTGATCGAGGTAGCGGCAGCGATCATTGAGGACGAAGAGAAGCGGCTGCTTATTGCCCGCCGGGCTGCGGACAAGGCGCAGGGCGGAATGTGGGAGTTCCCGGGAGGCAAGCTCGAGCCGGGCGAAACGCCGGAGGCATGCTTGAAGCGGGAGCTGCGTGAAGAGATGCGCATTGACATTGCGCCTTATGCAAGGTTTGGGGTGAACGAGCATGACTATGGCACAGTACGCATTCGCCTGATTGCTTACAAAGCGACATATCTGAGGGGGGACATCCGGCTGGTCGATCACGACGCATACTGCTGGGTCGCGCGTTCGGAGCTGCAGCACTATGCATTTGCTCCGGCGGATGTTCCGTTTGTCCGTCGATTAAGCGAGGAAAGCGGCTAATCTCCTTCGTAGACAAAAAACCAGCTCCCGCACGCAAACGAGCAGGGGAGCCGGTCATTCTCTTAGATGATGGGAAGGACGCTCTATGGGGAGCGCCCGTATCAGGAATCAAGCCTGGAACTTTTTCATCTCCCCGGCTAATTGATCTGCGGATTCATTCAATGTATCAATCACCGCTTGCACTTCTTCCATCGAGGACAGGAGCTCCTGGCTGGATGCGGAAGTGACTTGGGTTTTGTCCAGCGCTTGCTGTGCAATGGCGGTCAATTCGGTGACCGAAGCAGCGATTTCCTCGGTGCCGGCAGACATCTGCTCGGATATGGCCGAGGTATCCCGAATTTGCTCGGCTACCTGCTGAACAGAGTCCAGTATGCTGTGGAATATGGCGCTCATCTCATCCATGCTCTTCAGCCCAAGCGCAGCAGCCTGCTGTCCTTCAAGAATCGCGCCATCCGCTTGTTCTACAGAAGCGGCAATTTCCAGCACGATTTGGGCAATGGACTCTGCCGCTTGTTTGCACTGCCCAGCCAGCGCCCGGATTTCATCCGCCACAACGGAGAATCCTTTCCCTGCTTCGCCGGCTCTTGCTGCCTCTATGGCAGCGTTCAAGGACAGAATATGTGTCTGGGCGGTGATGTTGGCAATATCGGAGACGATGTCGCCGATTTTCCGGGAGCGCTGTCCCAGCACCTGCATCGTCTCGACAGATCGGTGAACCGTCTGATGAATCTGCTGCATGCGGGCGGCAGTCGATACCAGCGTGTCATTGCCGCTTTTCGCCTGATTGGCTGCGTCTTCGGCCAGCTCCGATATGGAGGAAGTAGCCTCGGCAATGTGCTGTACGCCAGCTGCCATCTCGCTCATGGCACGGGAAGTTTCGTCCGTCGCTTCGAGCTGCCTGTCCGCTCCGGCGGCGACCAGCTGGGTGGATTCCGCGATCTCCTCGGTGGCGCTTACGGTCTGCTGCGACATGTCCCTTAAATGGCCGGAGGCAGCAGCGATCTGTTCCATCATCGTTTGGTTCAAGCGAATAAGGTTCCCAATGCTTTCCGCCATGGCATTGAAGGAATGCCCTACATCTCCCAGCTCATCACGGGACTCCACGACGATCCGGGCTTTCAGGTTGCCAGTAGCAAGCTGGTGGGAACTCTCGTTCAAAGCCGCTACGGAGCGCTTGACGCTCCAATAGAAGCTGAGGAAGAGCAGAGTTGCCAGCGAGAATGACAGGAGAAGGCTGGCGAATACCAGGTTCCGATTGAATTTCGCTTGTTCTAGTCGCTCGAGCAGCAGTCTGTCCAGTGACGCTATGACGGCGTCGAAGAACAGGGATGCCTCATCGATCGTCTGCGTGCCTCGAGCGAAATAATCGCTGGGCTCCATGGTAAGGGAGCGTTCGATGAATTGCTCTGCGATAATTCGGGAGTAGTCTTCAGCTGCCTCTATGCTCGCTGCCGATAGCTTTTCCAATTCCTCCCGCAGCGATGGATTGTAGGACAGAACGAGCTCCTGAACCTTTGTCATGGCTGCTGCCGCCCGGTCCATATTTTCGGTGGCCAACATGAAAGACAGCGTCTGTTCCTCGCTGATCCGCGATGCGGCTAATATGCCATTGCCGCTTCCTCGGGCTTGTCCGACCGTTTCGATAAGCGCTGGCAGATGATTGGTGCTCAGGGTGGCCAGATAGAAGGTATCCAGCCTGGCGTCCAGGGTGAGCTGAGACTGATCGGCAATGGTTGTGATCAAGCCTTGGATGTCCCCGATCAATGCGGTGTGCGCCTGAAAGCTTTCTTCCGGAGCCAGGCGAGCGTAAGCTTCCTTTAAGTCCAGCCATGCGATGCGAATTGCTTCCCATTCCTCCTCCAGCGCAAATGCGGGATCAGCTTGCTTAAGAAGACTGTCGCTGCTTAGAAGGTATTGTTCAATTGCCTCTTGGCTTTCCAGGATGGCGACTTCGGAAGAGCTGTCCCCATTCAACCAACCGTTCGCCAGACCTCTGTGCTTTTGCATCTCCAGTATAATCGGCTCCAACGACGCGATATAGGAGACGCCTTCCAGCTCAAGGGACAGTTGATGGATATCATCCCTATGCGCTTGGATCAATTGATGGAGCATGATCAAAATCGGAATGCAGAACAAAGAGGTAATTAAGAGAAACTTCTGCGCATACTTGGCACGGTTCATCAGGCGGATAAAGGGTCGAAGCAGAGTATTCATGTGTAAAACCTCCCGATATCTGTGTAGTCGCAAGGCCTGTCAGCTGCATGGAGCAAGGACCAACTGACACGGCTCTTGATTGGATAGGATTTATCTTACATGAACTTCACTTATGATGCAATATTTTCCTGACATCGAAGAGGGGATTTTGTCGAATTTTCATAAAAAATACATAATGGAATAGAGGGGTAAAGAAAATATGTTAGAAAAGATGACATAAGTGCTGCGTTGCCGCTGCTCCCACTTTATCTCGATCTCCTCCGACTCGAAGATGAACGCATCCAGCATATTCCGCCGAACAACGGGCTGCGGATACAAACGCCTCATTCCCCGCAGACTATAAGCGGCATCGTATATCCGGAGACCAAGCTATACCCGCCGCATCATATTAGGGGGACGAAGGGGTATTGGGCAATCGAACACTTCCAGCAGGCGATGGGCGCGACGCTGCTGCGGAACGGCCAGCCGGCCCCGCTGCCGTGAACACTTGCATAAAGGAGAACCTCAGGCTATGAACGCACTGGCTTTGCATACAGACAAGTACCAAATTAATATGATGTACGCGCATTGGGCTAATGGAACTCACCGGAACCGGGCGGTGTTCGACATGTATTTCCGCAAGCCTCCGTTCGCCAACGGCTATGCGGTGTTCGCGGGACTGGAACGCGTAGTACGTTATGTACAGGAGCTGCGATTTACTGAGGAAGAGCTGGATTATTTGGCCGGGCAGGAAGAGGGGTACAGTCCGGATTTCCTCGAGGTCTTGCGCAGTCTGCGCTTTACAGGGGAAATCTATAGTGTTCCGGAGGGGACGATCGTCTTTCCCGGGGAGCCGCTTATGCGAATCGAGGCGCCGATCCTGGAAGCGCAGCTTATCGAAACGGCACTGCTCAATTTCGTCAACTATCAGACGCTGGTTGCTACCAAGGCGGCGCGCATCAAGCATATTGCGGGGGAAGACGGTCTGCTGGAATTCGGGACGCGCCGCGCCCAGGAGGCGGACGCAGCTGTATGGGGAGCCCGAGCCGCCTACCTGGCAGGCTTCCATGCGACTTCGAACCTTCGGGCCGGCATGCTGTTCGGCATTCCGACGAAAGGCACCCACGCCCACTCATGGGTGCAGATGCATGATTCGGAATCCGAGGCGTTCGACCGGTTTGCTGCTGCATTGCCCGACCAAGTGACGTTGCTGGTCGATACGTATGACACATTGAGGAGCGGCGTGCCGAATGCCATCCGCACAGCCAAGGCGATGGAAGCGCGAGGGAAGCGCATGCAGGCGATCCGCCTGGACAGCGGCGATTTGGCTTATTTGTCGAAGCGGGCTCGCGCCATGCTCGACGAAGCCGGGTTGTCCTATGTGCGCATAGTCGCTTCGAATGATCTGGACGAGCACATTTTATTCGATCTGAAGGCGCAAGGGGCCAGGATCGACACTTGGGGAGTGGGCACAAAGCTCATCACGGCGAAGGATGACCCTGCGCTGGGCGGTGTATACAAGCTGGTCGCCAGGGAACAGGCCGGCATCTTGAAGCCGGTTATCAAAATTTCAGCTAATCCGGAGAAGGTGACGACTCCCGGCGCCAAAGAGGTGTACCGCATCATCAACCGGCAATCAGGCAAAGCCATAGCCGATTATATCGCCTCCGTTGAAGAAACGGATATGCAGGAGGGAAAGCCGCTGCGGCTGTTTGACCCGATCCATCCCTATTTGCAACAGGAAGTCGGGGAGTATGAAGCGATCCCTCTGCTTCAGCCTGTATTCCAGAAGGGAAAGCTGGTGTACGACCTCCCTGGCATCGAGCATGCACGCGCCTTCCATCGGGAAGGGCTCCGTCAATTCTGGCCGGAATATCTGCGGCGCATGAACCCGGAGAAATACCCTGTCGATCTGAGTCCGAACCTCTGGCAAATGAGGGAGAGGCTGCTGCAGGCGCACATGCGTTGAAAATGCATAATCAAAGCCGATATGCTGTTGAATCGAAAGCCTGGCGTCAAGCCCCGCGTCCGTGAAGGATAGCGGGCTTTTTCTTTCTTCAGGAAGGGTACGGGCGAATAGAGTAAAAGGTTGCCTTGCTGCGCACAATAAAGGCACAGAAACAATTGGAAAGGAATTGCTTATGCGGAACAAGGCTAAGGCGGGGAAGCCCGCATCTACAGAGCTGTATAAGGAGAGCAATTGGCCGGATGCGCTGCAAGCAAATTTGTCCGAATCCCTTGAAGAGAATTGCGAAGTTCTGAAAGAGGCGTTTCGGAGTTGCTATGATGTTGTGTTTCGCGAGGTGATTCACGAGCGGACGGAAGCGATTCTGGTGTATATAGAGGGGATCGTCCAATCGCAATTGTTGGATAACCACTTGCTGCGTCCGCTGCTGATCGATCTGGCGGCCGAGAGCCAGTCAAAGCCCACCCTCGATTCGCTTGAGAAGGAGACCATAACGTTATCCAAGATTTCGAGAACAAGCAAGA
Organism: Xylanibacillus composti; assembly: GCF_018403685.1. Classification (NCBI taxonomy): domain Bacteria; kingdom Bacillati; phylum Bacillota; class Bacilli; order Caryophanales; family Paenibacillaceae; genus Xylanibacillus; species Xylanibacillus composti. Next base: position 10,484 of record NZ_BOVK01000072.1, on the reverse strand, counting down.
TGAGGGAAGCGGTGGAGGGCATCTTGTCCGGCAACGCCGTGCTTCTGCTGGATGGCTTCGCGGAGGGCTTTGTTCTCGAGGTCAAAGGCGGCATCAGGCGAAGCGTAGAGGAACCCACGACGGAAGCGGTTATTCGCGGACCGCGCGAAGGCTTTAACGAAAGCATTCAAACCAATACAAGCCTCATTCGATTCAAAATCAAGTCTCCCCGGTTGAAGACAGAACTGTTCACCATAGGGGCAGAGACCCAGACAAGCGTAGTGTTGACTTACATGGAGGGCATCGCCAACGCAAAGGTGGTGGAGGAAGCGCGCAAACGCCTGTCCAAGATCGATATCGACAGTGTGCTGGAGAGCGGGTACATAGAGGAAATGATTGAGGATCAACCGTTTTCTCCCTTTCCCCAGCTGCAGTACTCGGAGCGGCCCGACACGGTCGCAGGCCAGCTGCTGGAAGGGCGGTTCGCCATCTTCGTAGACGGGACCCCGTTCGTCTTGACAGGCCCGGTCACCTTCTGGCAGTTTCTGCAGGCCAGTGAGGATTATTATGAACGTTTTTTGATCAGCACCTTTATTCGCTGGCTGCGCTTCATGTTCATGTTCATTGCCTTATTCCTCCCTGCCTTGTATGTAGCAACGACGACCTTCCACCAGGATATGCTGCCGACGAGCTTGATCTTGAGCATAGCGGCAGCCAGAGAGACGATTCCGTTCCCGGCGGTCGTCGAAGTGCTCATTCTGGAAATCTCCTTCGAGGCTTTGCGGGAGGCAGGGATACGTCTGCCCAAGACATTGGGCCAGGCGGTCAGTATTGTCGGCGCGCTCGTCATCGGCCAAGCGGCGGTCGAGGCGGGGATCGTATCGGCGCCTATGGTGATCATTGTCGCCTTGACGGGGATCGCTTCCTTCACGATTCCTCGCTTCAATATGGCGATAGCTATTCGCATGCTGCGCTTCCCGCTCTTGATCCTGGCAGCCGTCTACGGGCTGTTCGGCATTATTATCGGCACGTTGCTCATTGCCCTCCATCTGGTCCAGTTGAAATCTTTCGGTGTGCCGTACATGTCGGGCATTGCGCCATTAAGGGAAAAAGAGCTGAAGGACATCTTGACGCGTGCGCCATGGTGGCGCATGATTTTCCGGCCGCGAAGCTTTATAGGACGCAACTGGAAGCGGGGAAAGCGGCCGAACTATTAATCCGCTGATTCGGAGGGAATTAGGATGGTAAGGAAGATGACGTCTGTTTTGGCCATGGTCAGCATAATAGCGCTGTTGAGCGGCTGCTGGGACCGAAGGGAGATTAATGACGTGGCTTTCGTCATGGCTACGGCATACGACAAAGATGAGGAAGGCTATCGCGTCAGCTTCCAGTTTCCGCTCGTAGGCCAACTTGGCTCACCCGGAGGCGGCGGTGGCGGAACAAGCGGGGGGAAGTCCTGGTACATGGACTCTGCCACAGGCTCCACGATTCGCGAGGCAGACGACCATCAGCAGCAATCATTGCCAAGGGAGCTCTATTTCGGCCATCGCCGCGTGCTGATTTTCGGCGAGGAGCTGGCCCGGGACAATATTGCCACGGTTACGGACATTTCTGCCCGTCTGCCGGAGAATCGACTGACCGCACTGGCCGTCGTTGCAAAAGGTCAGGGCCGCGATATTCTCAATGCAGAATCAACGGTGGAGCGCATTCCTTCCGAGATGATTCGCGAGCTTGTGATCCAAACGATGGGCAGGCCCATCACCATTAAAATGATGATCGACAATCTCAAATCGGACGGCGTGGACTTGATGCTGCCCGCAATAAAATTAGCCAAGACCGAACCTGGATCGGCTGGAAAAGCTGAGTCGAGCATCAAGCTGGTCAACTTTGCCGTGTTTCGAGGCGACCGGTTATCCGGATTCCTTGATGAAGAGTTGACGCAGGGCCTGCTGATTAGCTCCGGATATGTTAGAGGCCCCTATATTACAGTCAATCCACCTGAAGGAAAAGAAGGGCGAATGACCGTACGGCTGGTGGAGATCGAGCAGCAAATTACGCCGCTGTCCACGACGCCCCCATATACCTACGAACTCAGCATCAGAGCTAGAGGCGGGGTGGCAGAAAATCAGTCGGATTTCAATTTGTCTCATGCATCGCATTTGGTCCAGGTAGAACGAGTGTTGAATGACCGGATCACTACCATGGTGGAGAAGGCGTTAGAGGAACTGAAAAGACTCAAGTCCGATCCGCTCGGGTTCGGGGATGCGTTATACCGCAAACATCCCGATATTTGGCATGAGATCAGGCATGATTGGCATGAGGATTTCTACTCAAACATTCAAGTAAAGGTGAACAGCGATATCCATATTGAGTATCCGGGCAGCCTCATCTTTCCTACACGGAAAGGGGTGTCGCAATGAACCTGAAGCTTGTGCTGCTGATCGGCTTTGTACTGATTGCCGCCGTTGTGCTGGAATGGAGAAATTTGCGCAAGGCCTCTCCCGGCAACAGGTGGTTTTTCCTCATCATGCTGCTTGCCAGCGGCGGGCTGTGGATTTATATCACAACCGGCGTGCATGTTCCGCGGCCGATTAATTGGCTTATGGCTGTGCTGGAGCCTTTCGATCCTATTCAATAGCAGAAGGAGTGCGACACTGTGGCGAAGATAACGGAATGGCAATTAATCTTGATCGGCGCTGCGTTCATCTTGGACGCAACTTTAGTGAACGTGCCGAACCAAGTGATCAGCGCTGCCCGGATGGATTCGTGGCTGTCCTATTGCATCGCGTTTTTCGTTATGATGCTTCCGCTGTATCTCCTGGCCAAAGTTTCGCACCGTTTTCCCAATAAGGATTTGTTCGAAATATTGATCGGTCAGTATGCGATTGCAGGCAGAGTTCTGGCAATGGGCTACATGCTGTTTTTTTTCTATATTTTCATTAGAGACTTGCGGATGGTTGCGGATTTCGTCAATCTCGCGCTGCTGCGGGAGACGCCGATGATCATGGTTTTGTTTCCGGTCATCGTAACCGTCATTCTCATTACCAAAGGCGGTCTAGAAACTATTGGCAGATTAACTGAAATCTGGTTTCCGATATTGGTGATCGTGATCGTAGGAATCTGTATGATTATTGCTGCGGAATTTGAATATCGCTATCTTACGCCCATGTTCGAGTATGGCATTGGCCCTTCGCTTGAGGGATGCTGGTATGTGCTGTCGTATGTGGGGGAGGTCATTGCGATCCCGTTCTTGTTCACAGGCGGAACCTTTCGTTTCAAACACGGCTTTTATGCGCTAGTTATCGGCGTTGGCAGCTTGCTGCTGTTGAATTTTTACACAGTGCTGACGTTAGGCGTCCATATTCCCCAGATGACGCTTTATCCTACCTACGAGATGGTGAGGCAGCTTCGCATTACCGATTTTCTGGACCGCTTCGACTTGCCGTTAGTCGGCATTTGGCTGGCCACGATGCTTGTCAAAATCGCCTTCAGCCTGTATTTCATCACGCTTGGCACAAGCCGGGTATTTCGCGGTGTTTCCGGCCAGCTCTCTGTTACAGCGTTCGGCATTCTCGGAGCGATTTGTTCCATCTGGTTTTTCGAGAATGCCATCAGCCTTTTCAATTTCAACAGTCCATGGACTGCGCTGGGGCTCGTGTTCCAGCTGTTTCTGCCCATCGTCATCTTCGGCATGATGCGGCTGAAGCGCAAGGCAGCTTCCCGTCATTGACCGCATCCGGCATACTCGCGCACGTGATGGCTATCGTTCCCTTTCAGCCTCTGGCCGTTAGTGGCAAAGGCTCTCGGCTTCTCATGCAGCGGGAACAATCTCATGCGAAGGCGATCAGTCAACAATCGGCCAGGATTGTGCTACAATACAGAAATCGAATAGAACGTTGCATAAGACTGGCAGGAAGGGAAGAAGCGCATGCTTATCATTGGTATCGCCGGTGGAACCGGCTCCGGCAAGACGACGGTCGCCCGTTCGGTGATTGATCGCATGGGTGCAGACAAGGTGACATTCATCTCTCAGGACAATTATTACAAAAATCAAGCTCATCTTAGTATGGCGGAGCGGGAGCAGATCAATTACGATCATCCGCTTGCCTTCGACAATGATTTGCTGGTGGAGCATCTTCGCAAGCTGGAGGCTGGTGAGACGGTGCATGCACCCGTTTATGATTTCTCCATTCATGCCCGTTCCGAGACCGAAACGGTGAAGCTGCTGCCGAATCCAATTGTCATCATCGAAGGCCTGCATGTGCTGTCCGACGAGAATGTGCGCCAGATGCTGAATATCAAGGTGTTCGTCGATACAGACCCGGATGTGCGCATTCTGCGCCGGGTGCTGCGCGATATCGAGGAACGGGGGCGCACCATTCAGTCGATTCACGACCAATATTTGCGTACGGTCAAGCCCATGCATGAAGCCTTCATTGAGCCGTCCAAGAAATATGCGGATCTGATCATCCCTGAAGGGGGACATAATGAAGTCGGCGTGCAGCTGTTGACCGTGCTGACGGAGAAGTATTGGTCCGGTGCGGCATCTAGCGGGAAATAAGGGAGACGGGGGATTGGAAGAACCATGGAGCGTCTTGAACAGCTGCTGCTTCGGTTGGATGGAAAGGGCTACAAAGCCTATAAAAGGAACAGGGTCTGGATGCCATTTCTCCTTATGTCGGCAAGCATCCGGGCGATCTTGCCTTGCCGCGGAAGCAGGAGCTGGCCGCAGCTTTGAACCGGTTGCGCTCACTGGTTGTTCTTAATAGTTAGCATATATACTTTATTTAAACATGAAGGAGCTGCCCGTTGATTATGGGACAGCTCCTTTATCGGATATGCGGGTTACACGTAGAATGTGCGGCTTATGATGACAAGCAAGATGAACAGCACCAGAATGGTGCCTGTATTTGTCCAACCATATCCAGCTGCTGCGGACATGTTTATCCCTCCTTCAATCCGAATCAGTCGGACTCACTGCGATCAGACCAAGATAGTCCGACTAATGATGACGAGCAAAATGAACAGCACAAGGATGGCTCCAGTGGACGTAAATCCATAGCCTGCACCAGCGGCATATGCCATAATGCATTCCCTCCTTTTGCTTTGATACCTTACTCTATGGCGCATGCATCCGTTATGTATAAGCAGACGCCCGGCCAGCCAGGAAATCGTCATCCGCCTATGCGCGGACGCAGAGGCTGTCATAAGGATTGGAGTAGACGGCGGACGATTTAGCGTACATTTACTGGGAAGCTGGCGGGGGCGCGCAAGCGGCGAATTGGAGAGAGGGCTGGCCAAACAGGAGAAAAACAAAGCCGAACCCACTTCCAATCTGTACTTCTGAGCAGGGTTGGAGTATAATTTTATATAATTTTAGGTACTTGTGCATGTGAAGGAGATTAACCGGTTATGAAAACGATAAACCTATTGCGTATGATCACGGCATTCCTCCTGCTAGTGCTCGTGACGGCAGCTTGTACAAGTACACCGACCGTCCAGAACTTGAATCAGACAGCAGAACCGACAGATAGTAAAACGGTTTCTCTGGATATGTGGATCATCAGCAACGATCAGAAGCAGTATCACGATTTGCTCGATGTGCTCCAGCCATATCGGGAAGCCCATCCGGACATTGCATTGGAAATTAAGGTTTTGGACTGGGCCCCGGCTTGGTCGACCATCGTGAAAGCGGTTTCGGAAGGGACTGGGCCGGATGTGCTCCAATTGGGCACGACCTGGGTGCCTGCCATTGCGGCGATGGACGGACTGGAAGAGCTGACGACGCTCGTGGATGAAATCGGCGGGAGCGAATCCTTCTTGCCGGCCAGCTGGCAAACGACCGGGATTCAGGGGGACCCGGCGATTTATGCCATTCCCTGGCATGTGGACGCACGCGCGGTCTATTATCGTACGGATGTATTCGAGCAGGCTGGGATCGATCCGGATGAAGCTTTTGACAGTTGGGAGTCCTTCCTTGAGGCGCTGCGCAGCGTCAACGGAACGAAGATAGATGGCGCAGCGGTTCATGCATTCGCGATACCCGGCAAGCATGATTGGGACATCATGCAGAATTTCTTCCCATGGATATGGGGAGCCGGCGGCCAGGTGTTAACCGCAGACGGGCAGCAGGCTGCTTTCAACAGCGAGGCCGCGCTCGAAGGCATCTTGTATTACATGAATCTGGTGCGGGAAGGCTTGGTGGACGAGACTTCATTGGCCAAGAACAGCCGGCAGGTGGAAGACGACTTCGCTGACGGCAAGTCGGCCGCCGTCATTTCCGGACCTTGGCTGGCCTCCAGGCTGGCCACGCCCCATGAGCGGGGCGGCAAAGCCGAGACCGTAGCGGCCCGGCATTATGCGATTGCGCCGATCCCTGCCGGACCCGAGGGCCGCGCTACATTCATTGGCGGCAGCAATCTGTCGATTGTGAAGCATTCCGAGCGCAAAGCGGAAGCATGGGAACTGATTAAGTATTTATCGAGTCCGGAAGCTCAAGCCAGATATGCCGAAGTGACGGGCTTCTTGCCAGCAAGGCTGGAGGTGCTGGATGCAGCCGCCAATGAGCCGGATACCGCGCTGGCAGCCTTCGCTGAGGCCGCATCGTACGGCAGGTCCTTCCCGTCCATTCCGCAATGGGGGCCGATCGAGACGACGCTGGTCAATCATATTTCCGCTATCTGGGATATGGTTGCGAGCGATTCGGACTATGAGGACAAGATCCGCGCGGTTTTGAACGATGCGGTGGAAGAAGTGAACAGCATCCTGGAGCGGAGTCGACAGCATTGAGGTGAGGAACTCTCTCGCGCGGAGGGCGAAGCTATGAAACGACCTGTCAACGAATGGAAGACCGCGATTCGCGGCGTTCTGCGCCGTACATCGTTTCGTTTAACGATATCTTTGCTGATCAGTGTGATCGTGATCGTGTCGATTTTGTCCGCCTTTTCCTACAAACAGTCTGTGCGCATCGTCGAGCAGGAGACTGCGGATGCGGTGCTGCAGACTGTCGAGCGCACCGGCAAGCACCTGGAGCATATGCTTAGGGAATATGCGTCCTATCTGGATATGATGGTGTACGATCAGGAGCTCCTCAACAAGCTGATTGTGCTGTCGACTCCGCAAGATGCCGCAGTCTATGAGCGAACCGAACTGGAGCTTGCCCAATTGCTCCGGTCTTATACGTACGGAAAGCCGCTCGGAGAAAGCATTACCGTTTTTTCGCTAGATTATCATCATGTGGTGTCTACTTTCCCGAACAACTTGATTCACCCGATGATGAAAAGCGGCAATGCGGAAAGGATACGGCAAATCGATTGGATCCACAGCTTGGATGCTGCGGAAGGCCCGACAGTGTTCTTGGATGCCCGCGAAGAGGCATTCGTCAGCACCAATCCGCAGGAAGCGTACTTTGCTGTTGCGAGGAAGATGAGCGATCCGCTAAATCCATCTTTGTCGCTGGGGATGATTCTGCTGGAGGTGTCCACCGCCCAGCTTCATGCCGCGCTCGACGGGTCCGCGCAGACGGGCAACAGCGGGTATGTCATCTTGAGCGAGCAAGGGCGAATTGTGGATGCCTCTGAACCAGCCCTTGCTAGAGGAAGTCTGCTGGATGCATCGATTCTGGAGGAGGTCATGGCCGGGAACGGACGTGGCGGAACGTTTACTTCCAGCGAGTGGATGGATCGCGACCATTATTATGTCTACTATGAGACAGACCCGGCCGGATGGTACGTATTGAGCTACTATCCGAGAGAGGAGCTGCTCGAGCCGGTTCGCCAGCTATTGTGGAATTTCCTGTGGCTGGCGGTCGTCTGCAGCGCGGTTGCCGCCATATGCGTCGGCTACTTGGTGCATCGGGGGGTTGGCATTCCGCTTCGCCATCTCCATCGGGTCATGCGTGAAGGCGAAGCCGGGAATATAGCCGTGCGCACGACGGATAATCCGGATAACGAGATTGGCGATTTGGGCAGGGCGTTCAACCAGATGATGGAGCAAATTACGCTGGCTTATCACGATACGTTGACGAGCTTGCCGAACCGCCGCTTTTTGATCGAAAAAATCGAGCAGCTGATAGAGGAGGCACAGACATCGCAACACAGATTCGCAGTGTTGTTCATGGATCTGGATCGGTTTAAGGACATTAATGACACATTAGGGCATCATGCGGGAGACCAGCTGATTCAGAAAATCGCCAAGCGATTGCTTACCTGTATGCGAGAGGGGGATACAGTAGCGAGAATAGCTGGAGACGAGTTCGTCGCGCTTCTCCCGCTAAGAGAGTCGGACACCCAAGAGGCGGAACAAGTAGCGGCTTCCATTATGCAAGCTGTCCGGAGACCATGTGTCATCCTCGGGCAAGAGATTCTCGTGACGACGAGCATCGGCGCCGCCGTATATCCGAAGGATGCCGCGGATGCGGAAGGTTTGCTGCAGGCGGCAGACCGTGCGATGTATGAAGCGAAGGCATCCGGCAAGGATGCGGTAGTCGCCTACCGGTCAACGATGGATCGTGCGTAGACAAAATTCATAAAAAATTCTACATGGTTCATAGGCAGAGTATGCCATAATGGTAAGGATGATGTACCAATTCATGGGAGGGACAATGAAGATGGCAGAACGCACAATTAGATGGGGCATCATGGGCCCGGGTTGGATTTCGTCGCAATTCGCAAAGGATTTGCTGCAAGTGGAAGGGGCCGAAATGGTGGCGGTTGGCTCCAAGTCGCTGGAGCGCGCAGAAAAGTTTGCCAAGGAGTTCAACATTCCTCGTGCGTATGGCAGTTACGAGGAGATGGCGCAAGATCCGGAGGTCGATATTTTCTATGTCGGCACGCTGCATCCTGCGCATAAGGACAATGTGATGACTTGCTTGCGCGCTGGTAAGGCTGTGCTCTGCGAGAAGCCATTTACGATTAATGCTGCCGAAGCGGAAGAATTGGTTTCCTATGCGAAGGCCAACAAGCTGTTCCTGATGGAGGCGATGTGGTCGCGCTTTTTGCCGCCTCTGGTCAAAGTGCGGGAATGGATGCAGGCCGATTTGATCGGAGAAGTACAGCTCGTACAGGCGAACTTTGGATTCGATATCGGGTATCAGCCTGAGCACCGCTTGTTGAACAAGGAGCTCGGCGGCGGGGCTTTGCTGGATGCTGGCATTTATCCGGTTTCCCTTGCCTCAATGGTGTACGGCAAGCAGCCAAGCAAGATTATGAGCAGTGTACATATTGGCGAGACCGATGTGGATGAACGCTTCTCGCTGCTGTTCGAATACGACGACGGCCGGAAGGCAATGCTGAACGGTTCGGTGCGGCTTGGCTTGGTCAATGATGCGTTTCTCTACGGCACGAAGGGATACATTCATATCCCGAATTTCCTGTTTGCCTCATCTGCATCGCTGCACGTGCGTGACGAGGAACCGGTTCACTTCAACTGTGATCGCCAAACGAAGGGTTACAATTATGAGGCGATGGAAGCGATGGCATGCCTCCGTGAAGGTCGGACCGAAAGCAGCGTAATTCCTGTAGACGAAACGCTGCAAATTATGCAGACGCTCGACGCAATCCGGGCGCAATGGAAGCTGAGCTATCCAGGCGAGTAATAATTGTAACGGAATGAGGGACTAAAAAAGGCGACGAGCGTGGCAGGATCAGACGTAAGTTTGCCTGCAGTCCCTTCCGTAAGCGCAAGCTGTTTTTCCGGTCCAGAAAGGACGCGAAAGCTCCGTACCCCAGAAGCGTGTTGGCGTACGGAGCTTTTTGTGCGCTCGGCAGCAGGAATGGCTGGCCAATGACGAATGATCGGCTGCGGCGAATAGCAGGATAGCTCTTATGGTTTGCACAGTATGGGCGACAACTTACATGAACGTATGGCTGCCAACTGCTCTTATGGCGGTAACGCAGGCCTTGGCCCTTGGCCGCACCGTCCTCCATATCGGCGTAAAAAAAGATTTGACAAATCTGTGAACGCCGGTAGAATGAAGGAAAAAAGGGGCGGATCACGATGAATGAACAACAGCCGGTCATGAAGCAGAAGCCGGGCGCGAACGGGCAGCGGCAGTCTGGGATGAACATGCCGCAGCAGCGCATGAAGCGGCAGTCGAAGATGAATGAACAGCAGCAGCAGGTGTGGACGTTGGCGAGCAGACTGACTTCCGTAACGGTGCTGCTGGGCATTGCTGCTTTTGTGGCCAGCTTTTTTGCATCAGGCAGCAGCATGCGGGAATATTTGATGTTCGGCGGCATTGGTCTGGCTGTCGCTGCTTGCTTCCTGTTTGCGCTTGGCCTGATTTTTATGCTCATGCTGGAGGCTGCCGGAGGCCACGAGCACGCGGAGAAGCAAGCGGTCTCCTCGTAAGAAGTGAGCGTAACGAGCAGACCCGTCACTTGCTTGAGGGAACCGTTCATTCATCGAATCTTGTGTCATGTTGCCTTGCCGTTTGACCGGCTTGCCAGCACCTGTGTTCGTGGAAGGTGAAATAGAGGGAGCGATTGCACTAGCCTTGCATCAAA